>NZ_JAEIMH010000016.1:16104-79982 GCF_016464295.1 Streptomyces sp. N35
AGGGGGCCGCGCCCCCGAGTCCCAGGGGGACCGCGACGTCCGGCAGCAGGTCCCGGTGGCTGTCGATGAACGCCCGGGTGCCGGCGGCGTGGGCCATATGCCCGGCGGTGAGCAGGAACAGCAGGTTGTGCGGCCGCTGTTCGCGTGGAACGCCGGCCCAGTGGCGCGCGGCGGCGAGCACCAGCGCGATCCCGGTGCCGTCCTCGACGGCGGAGGCCCACGGGGCGTCGTGGTGCGAGGCGATGATCACCCAGTGGTCGGAAGCACCCGGCAAAGTGGCCACGACGTTGTGGCTCAGCGCGTCCGTGAGCCGGGAGCCGCTGGTGAGCGTGCCGGTGCAGGGGCCCTTGTCCATGAGGTCGAGCACCCGGCGGGTGTCCGAGGGCCGCAGCCACAGACCGGGGATGGGCCGCTCGACGGCGTCGTAGGGGACGTAGTAGTCGCGTGTCTCCCAGGGGAAGTCCAACGCCCCCACATATCCGGCCGACTTGGCGGCGAGCGCCGGCTCCACCACCTGGTTGAGCCGGGGCCCGAACGGCAGCGTCTGCACCAGGGTGTCGAAGACGCCTTCCGGGTCGTACGAGGAGGTCGCGAGCGAGCGGACGTACGCCTGGGGCAGTTCGGTGAGCCGCAGCTCGTCGACGGCGAGGGCGCCGGGATGAGCGGGAGCGTCGGCGAGGCGCACCAGGGGCGCGGTGGTGCCGCGGCTGGGTGCGGTGAACGGCAGCGGGAATCCCTCGACCCTCAACTCACCGTGCTCCGAGGCCTCCTGGCCGTCGCGGCGGACGGTGAGTTCGGCCGAGCGCGGCACCCAGCGGGGCACCCGCACCGGTTCGAGCGCGACATCGAGGCCGTAGGCGCGCAGCTTGCGCGCCGCCCACTGCTCGGTCCAGGCGTCCGCCGGATACCCGGGGCGCCTGGCGCCGCGCGGCACGATCGTACGGAGCCACTCCAGCATCTCCTCGGGGGGCGGCCACTGGCTCATGACGGCTGTTCGACCCCCAGGCCGTCCACGACGACCGCGCCGGGCAGCTCGGCGAAGGCCTTGCCCGGCACGATCAGCTTGCCGCGCCGCCGCCCGCTGCCGATCAGCACGTACGGGGTGTCGACGACGGCCGCGTCGACCAACAGCGGCCAGTCGGCCGGGAGTCCGACCGGGGTGATCCCGCCGTACTCCATCCCGGTCTCGCCGGTCGCGAGGTCCATCGGTGCGAACGAGGCTTTGCGGGCCCCGAGTTGACGCCGCACCACACCGTTGACATCGACCCGCGTCCGCGAGAGGACCACGCACGCGGCCGGCGAGCTCTCGCCGCCGCGCTTGCTCGTGACCACCACGCAGTTCGCGGACTGGTCGAGCAGGCTCGCCCCGTAGTGCTCCACGAATACGGCGGTGTCGGCGATCGCCGGATCGGTGTCCACGTACAGGAACTGCTCGGTGGGCACGGTGCCGCGCCAGTGCCGTACGGCGTCGGCGACCGGGGCGGTCAGTTCGTCGAGGCAGTCGGGGACGGGACGGGCGTTGTCGAAGTTGCCGATCGGTGCACGCATGACGGCAAGTTAACAGCCGTCCGCGGACAAGGTCAGTTGGCCGGCGGGATCTGGACGGCCATGGTCATCTCCACCGGTACGTCCCCTGCGTTGCGGTACACGTGCGCGACGTTGGCCTCGAAGGAGGCGGAGGATCCGGCCGGTACGGCGTGCGGGGCGCCGTCGACGACGAGGGTGAGCTCACCGGCGGTGACATGGATGAGTTCGACGGTGCCGGACGGGTGCGGGTCCGACGCGCTCTCGTCGCCGGGCATGAGCAGCCAGTCCCACAACTCGAACGGACCGCGCACCTCCGTGCCGACCAGGAGCTTGGTGTGACTGCCCGCGTCCGTCGACCACATCCGTACGACTTGGTCCTCGGACACGACGCGCACCTGCGGGCCCTGCTCATAGTCGAGCAGGGTGGTGATGGAGACGCCGAGCGCGTCGGCCAGCTTGACCGTGGTGCCGACGCTCGGGTTCGTACGGGCCTGCTCGATCTGGATGATCATGCCGCGGCTGACGCCCGCGCGGGCGGCGAGCGCGTCGAGCGTGTAACCCCGCTCGCCGCGCCAGCGCTTGAGATTGCGCGCGAGCGACTGGGTGAGCTGATCGAGATCCGACATTCCCGTCCCTAATCCGCGGTCGCGGCCACCACCATGCCCCCGGAGTCCAATATTTTGGATGACATGGTCCAGTTCATTGAACTACGGTGTGGTGCACCGAATCGTTCAACACACTGTACTGCGAGGTCCGTCATGACAGCACTGTTCGCCCTGGCCACCAGCGTGCTCTGGGGTCTCGCCGACTTCGGCGGCGGACTGCTGACCCGACGGATCCCCGCCCTCACGGTGGTGGTCGCCTCGCAGACGATCGCGGTCGTGGTGCTCGGCGCGGTCGTGATCGCGACCGGCGGCTGGAGCGAGTGGGGCCCGCAGCTGTGGTTCGCGGTCGCGGCCGGACTGGTCGGACCGGTGGCGATGCTCTCCTTCTACAAGGCCCTCGCGCTCGGCCCGATGGGTGTGGTCTCCCCGCTCGGTTCGGTGGGGGTCGCGGTGCCGGTCGGCGTCGGGCTCGTGCTCGGCGAGCGGCCCGGGCTGCTCCAGTACGGAGGGATCGCGGTGGCCGTCGTCGGGATCGTGCTCGCGGGCGGACCGCAGTTCCGAGGCGCTCCCGTGCAGCGGCAGGCCCTCTTCCTGACCCTGCTCGCGGCGTTCGGTTTCGGTGCGGTGATGGCTCTCATCGCCGAGGCCTCCACGACACTCACCGGCCTGTTCCTCGCCCTGTTCATCCAGCGGGTGTCCAACGTCCTGGCCGGAGGCGCCGCTCTGTACGTCGCACACCGGCGGGGCATGGAGGTCCTGCCGCGCGGCGCAGGCATCCGGATGCTGTGGTCCGCGTTCCCGGCACTGGCCTTCGTGGGTCTGGCCGATGTGGCCGCCAACGGTACGTACTCGATCGCCGCGCAGAACGGTCCGGTGACGGTCGCGGCCGTGCTCGCCTCGCTCTACCCGGTGATCACGGCGCTCGCCGCGCGGGGTGTGCTCAAGGAGCGGCTGCGTGCGGTGCAGGCCGCGGGTGCGGGGCTCGCGCTGGTCGGCACGGTGATGCTGGCGAGCGGTTGACCGGCTCCGGTGACGAGCGGTCGGTCAACGGACCCCGGCGTCGGGCTCCTCGTCGACCCACTCCGCGAGCGCAAGAAGCTCCTCGGAGGTCATCCCCGCCGGAATCGGCACCGGCGGGGGCGTGCGCAGCGGCGGCTGCCGGCCGGCCGCGGCGTCCCCCCGCCGCACGACACGGGGCGCCGCGCCGGCCCCCCCCCCCGCGTCCGGTACGTCTCCGCGGACGACCGCACCCGCCGCCACGACGACATTGCGGCCGAGCCGTGCGCCCGGCAGGATCACCGCGCCGGTGCCGATCCAGCAGCCGGGCCCGATCTCGACGGGCTCCATCCGCGGCCACTGCTTGCCGACGGGTTCCTGCGGATCGTCGTAACTGTGGTTCGTGGACGTGACGTAGACATACGGGCCGAAATAGCAGTCGGCGCCGATCGTCACCGTCGTATCGGCGATGACATGGCTGCCGCGGCCCAGGACGACACCGTCGCCGATACGCAGGATCGGGTCCGGGCCGAGGTCGAGATCGGGCATCAGACCGGCCGTCAGGGTGACCTGTTCACCGACGATGCAGTGGTTGCCGAGTTCGATCCAGGGCTCGCCGAACACGGTGCCCTGCGGGAAGGCCAGCTTGGTGTCGGTCCCGATGCTGCGGAACTTCAGCTTGCCGGGCCGTTCGGCCGTGACGGCTCCCGACCGCTGCACCCAGCGCCAGCCGGCGTGCACGGTACGCGTGACCAGGCGACGGCGGGCCGCGGCCAGCGATGAGAACGTGTTCCTGTTCGGCACCCGCACACCGTACTCATGCGCGCCCCCGGGCATGAGAGGCGCGACCTGTGATCTTCACCCCACCCCGAGGCCGAAGCGCGGCCTTCGCTTACCGTTCCCCTGGGCGCATCACGACTTGAGCAACAAGGAGCACGGCATGGCAGAGCGCGCGTTGATCGCAGGGGTCGGCGGCAAGAACCCCGAGGTGGATCCGGAGGCCTTCGCCGCCCCGACGTCCGTCGCCATGGGTGAGGTGACTCTCAAGGCGGGTTCCAGCATCTGGTACCACGCGGTGCTCCGCGCGGACTGCGGACCGATCGTGCTCGGCACGGACAGCAACATCCAGGACAACTGCACGGTCCATGTCGACCCCGGCTTCCCCGTCACCATCGGCGACCGGGTCTCGGTGGGCCACAACGCGACGGTGCACGGCTGCACGGTCGAGGACGACTGCCTCATCGGCATGGGCGCGACGGTGCTCAACGGCGCGGTGATCGGCGCCGGTTCCCTGGTCGCGGCCCAGGCCCTCGTACCGCAGGGCATGCAGGTGCCGCCGGGTTCGCTGGTCGCGGGCGTACCGGCGAAGGTGCGCCGGCCGCTGACCGAGGAGGAGCGCGAGGGCATCAAGCTCAACGCGGCGATGTACACCGAGCTGGCGAAGGCGCACCGCGCCGCGCACGAGGAGCGCGAGGCGTAACGCCCGGCGGCCTTCCTTCGCGCCGCGACCCGGCCCCTTCCCGCTTCAAGTGGTGCCGAAGGAGCGGCGATACGAGCGCGGCGGCACTCCACGCCGTCGGACGAACTGTTCACGCAGGACCGCCGCGCTCGAGTAGCCCACCTGGTGGGCGATCTGCTCGACGGGAAGGTCCGTCGACTCCAGGAGCTCCTCCGCGCGCCCGAGCCGCAGGTCCCGCAGCCAGGCGTGCGGAGTGCTGCCGGTCGCGGCGGTGAAACGGCGGGCGAAGGTGCGCCGGCTCATCACCGCGCGGCGCGCCAACTCGGCCACGGGGAGCGGCTGATGAAGATGCGCCCGCGCCCAGCCGAGCACTTCGGCGAGCCGCTCGTCCTCACCGTCCTCGGGAACGGGAGCGGCCAGGTACTGGGCCTGTCCGCCGTCCCGGTGCGAGGGCAGCACCATGTCCCGGGCGACCGCGTTCGCCAGCGTGGCGCCGAACTCCCGCCGCAGCAGATGCAGACACAGATCGAACCCGGCGGCGGCTCCCGCGCCGGTGATGACCTGCCCTTCGTCCACGTAGAGCGCCGCGGCGTCGACGTCGACCTCCGGGTGGCGCTCGGCGAGCAGCCCGGCGAACCGCCAATGCGTGGTCACCCGAAGGCCGTTGAGCAACCCGGCCGCGGCCAGCGTGAACGCGCCGACACAGTGCGCGGCCACCACGGCGCCCCGTCCGTACGCGGCGCGCAGGGCCTCCCGTACGGCGGGATCGGGGGGTGTGCGGAACTCGGCGCCGGGCAGGGCGAGCACCAAGTCGGCGCCGGCCAGCCGCTCGAGACCGTGCTCGACCGCGATCGGCACGCCGACATCGGTACGGACCTGACCAGGCCGGTCCGCACACAGGACGAAGTCGAAGCCCGGCAACTCCGGGCCGTGCGGGCCGAACACCTCACCGACGATGCCGACGGCGAGCAGGCCCGCGCCGGGCGGGACATAGGCGGCGACGGTACGGAAGGCAGGCATGCCGCAGTGTGGCACGTTTCCTGCGATCGCTGGCATTGATGCCACTCGTGCACGGCCTCACGGCCCGGCAGAGTTGGGGCCATGACAGACGCACCGCGTGGCCGCAGCGCCTCGTACACGATCCTGACCACCGGCTATGTGGGCTCCACCGGGCCCGGAGTCGCCGCGACCGTCTCCTACGTGAACGACGGGGACCGGCATGTGATCTTCGACCCCGGGATGGTCGCGGACCGGAACGACATACTCGGTCCGCTCGCCGAACTGGGCCTGGGTCCCGAGGACATCACCGATGTGGTCCTCAGCCACCACCACCCGGACAACACCATGAACGTCGGCCTGTTCGGCCGGGCCCTCGTGCACGACCAC
The DNA here is from genome assembly GCF_016464295.1 of Streptomyces sp. N35. Lineage (NCBI taxonomy): Bacteria > Bacillati > Actinomycetota > Actinomycetes > Kitasatosporales > Streptomycetaceae > Streptomyces > Streptomyces sp. N35. The sequence goes on from NZ_JAEIMH010000016.1 coordinate 22,078, forward strand.
AAGGTGGAGTACCGCGGCGACCAGTGGCGCAACCGTGACGCGGAAGGCCATGAACTCACCGCGTCGCTCCGGCTGATCCGCACCCCCGGGCACAGCGCCGAGGACATCACGCTCCTCGCGGGCACGGATACGGGAGTGGTGGCCTTCGCCGGCGACCTGTGGTGGCACGTGGACGGCCCGGCGGACGACCCCGTGGCCCCGGACCGCGAGCTGCTCAGCGCCTCTCGTGAGCGCGTGCTGGCCGCGGCCGACGTGATCGTGCCCGGGCACGGCGGGGCGTTCAAGTCGCAGGAGACCGTGGTGCGTTAGCGGGTGGGAGCGGCGTCAGCCCGCGGGGCGGCGCGAGTTGGTGGGGGCCGCGTCAGCCGGCAGGATCGGCCTCAGTCGGCGGAGGCGGCGTCCGGCGCCGGAGGGCGTCGCCTTCTCCGTACGCTCCACACCGCGCAGCAGGCGAGCAGCGCCCCGAGCGCGAGGCCCGCCAGCGAGAAGCGCGTGAGCCAGCTCCCTGCGGCCAGGCCCAGGTGGTAGACCACCCCGGTCGTCACGCCCGCCCAGAGCACCGCGCCGCACGCGTTCGCCGGGGCGAACTGCCAGTACGGCATGCGCAGGACGCCCGCCACCGGCCCGGTGAAGATCCGCAGCACGGCGACGAAGCGCCCGAACAGAACGGCCCACACGCCCCACGTACGCAACGACCGCTCGGCGGCGGCGACTTGGGCCGGTCCGAAGCGACGGGGAAAGCGCCGGCCGAGCCGCTCCAGGAGCGGACGCCCACCGCGCCGCCCGAGCGCGAATCCGCAGAACGCGCCCGATGCCGCGCCCACGGCCGCTCCTGCGGCGAGCAGCCACGGGTCGATCTCGCCGTACTGCGAAGCGAGCAGTGCCGCGGAGACGAGGATGACTCCGCCGGGCAGCGGGATGCCGATGCTCTCCACCAGCAGGATCGTCCCGACCAGGAGGTAGACGGCGATCGCGGGGACGGACGCGAGCCACTCCTGCAAGCCCGTTCCCTCCGGTCCATGTGCATCTGCCCGGCGGCACACTCCCCCCCGGTCCGGTCATATCGGACCCGGGTGGGCCGCCGGGCAGGCTACTGGATCACGCGGTGGGGGCCGCGTCCCAGAGGTCACACAGATGGTCCTCGTCGACCGACGCACTCACCGCGAGCCCGCCGGCCGACGCGGTGCGCAGGCTCAGGACCCGGCCCTCGGTGTGCGGCATGACCGGCCCGCCCTGGGCGCGCGGCGGGGATCCGTGGATGAAGGAGCCCCAGTACTGCACCATCTGCCGCGCAAGGACCCGCTGTTGATCGTCCAGCGGAGTGGTCAGCCCGAAGTGCTTGAACAGGTACTGCACTTCGTTGACGTGGGTCGCGCCGAAGGGGAAGTCCGTCCCGAGCTTGCGCAGGGAGGCGAACGGCGGCGAGGTGCGGTCCGCGAACTCGTACGCGTAGACCTTGCCGCGTCCGGCGAGCGTCCGGTCGAGCCGCAGCGCCGTACAGGCCATCAGCTGATCGCCGAGCGCGGTGCCGTACGCGATCGTCGGCGAGGGGAAGTCGCCGAGCGGATAGCGGCGTTCGACCTCGGGGGCGAGCTTCGGGCCGAAGAGCTGCTCCAGTGCCTTCGGGTACCGCTCGGCGGTCAGCGGGTTGCCGGTGACGTCGTACTGGGCGAAGGCGAACATCCGGCCCTCGTCCTGATTGGCGCCGTTCATCACCGGGATCCCGGCCGCGGCACCCGAGGCGAAGGCCTGGGTGGGCTGCCGCGGCAGGAACGTCCCGCCCACGACGGCGGCCCAGCCGAAGCCGGCCTGCGCGGTGAAGATCTCCTGCGCCGACTTCCCGCGCAGACAGGCGAGTGCGGTCGCCGGGTCCGGGCAGCCCGCCTTCCTGGCGAACGCCGCACCTTCCTCCACGGCCTTGTCCCGCGTGCGGGCCGCGCAGTCGTTGTACGCGCCGCTCTGGATGATGGCCGCCCGGTAGAGACCCTTCGCGGTCGGCGAGGCGAGCTGATTGCACACCGAACCGCCGCCGGCGGATTCGCCCGCGATGGTCACCCGGCCCGGATCGCCGCCGAAGCGGACGATGTTGGACTGCACCCAGCGCAGCGCCAGCTGCTGGTCCTGCATCCCGAAGTTGCCGGAGACCCCGTCGCCCGCCTCGCCGTCGAGACCTTGGGTGGCGAGGAAACCCAGCGCTCCGAGGCGGTAGTTGACCGTCACGACGACCGTTCCGGTCCGCTCGGCGAACTCGTCGGGCACGATGTCCGCGCCGGCGCCCGCGGTGAGTCCGCCGCCGTGCAGCCAGACCATCACGGGCAGCGGGCGCTTGGACTCGGACGACTTGGGCACCTCGGGCACGTACACATTGACGTCGAGACAGTTCTCGGTGAGGCTCGGCCGCTCGTAGCCCGGGTCCCAACTCGCGCCCTGCACACAACGGTTGCCGAACGAGGTCGCGTCACGGACACCGAGCCACGGGCGCACCGGCTGCGGTTCCTTCCACCGCAGCCGGCCGACGGGCGGCTCGGCGTAGGTGATGCCGAGGAACTGCCGTCCCGCTTCTGTGCGTTCGCCGCGGATCAGGCCGCCGGTGGTGTGCACCACCGTGTCGTGGTCCGCGCGGGCCTGGGCGGGACCGGCGGCGAGCACCGGGGTGCCCGCCGCGAGCACCGCCGCGACGAAGAGGCCGACTCGCCTGCGTATCGCGGACATCCCCATCGTCATCGCCCCACCTTCGCCACGGTCCGCAGCCGCAGATCGCCGGCCGAGGCGCCGACCTGCACCGCGCGCCGCCCGGTACCGAGCACCCAGTCGTGCCGCTTGCTGTCCCACGAGGACAGCGACCGCCGCGCCACCTTGACGGTGACCCGGCGCCGCTCCCCCGCCCGCAGCGTGAGCCTGCGGTAGCCGGCGAGCGCCAACTCCGCCTGCTCGACGGAGAGTTCGCGCGAGGGCCCGACATACACCTGGGCGACATCGACTCCGGCGCGCCGCCCCGTGTTGCGCACGGTGAAGCTCACGTCGAGCCCCCCGTCCTCCTCGCGCACATCGAGCTCGCTGTAGTGGAACGACGTGTACGAGAGTCCGTGCCCGAAGGGGAACAGGGACCGCTTCTCCTCGGCCGCGTACCACCGGTATCCGATGTGCACGCCCTCGGTGTACTCCTGGCGCCCGTTCACACCCGGGTAGCGAACCGGGTCGCCGGCCGTCGGGTGGGTGGCGTCGTCGAGCGGGAAGGTCTGGGTGAGCCGGCCGCCCGGGTCGCAGTCCCCGAAGAGGACCGCGGTGGTGGCGGCGGCGCCCTCCTGGCCCGGGTAGTACATCTGCAGCACCGCACCGGTCCGCGCCAGCCACGGCATCGAGGTCGCCGAGGACGTGTTCAGAACGACTGCCGTACGCGGATTGACCGCCGCGACGGCCTTGATCAGCGCCTCCTGGTGCCCGGGCAGCGCGATGGTCGTGCGGTCCATGCCCTCGGTGGCGTCCTCGTACGCGAAGAGCACCACACTGTGCGCCCGGCGCGCGGCCCGTACCGCCTCGGCGACGTCCTGCGCCCGGGTCGCGGCGGTCACTCTGCGGATACGGAAGATCTGGCCCTTGTCGCCGCCCTTGGCGGTGATCGTCAGACGGCGTCCGCCCTCGGCGACGTCCAGGGTCCTGCGGCGCACGGAGAGTCCGTCGGGCGCGGCGTTGATCAGTCCGCCGGAGAAGAACTCCCCGACGCCCGGAGCGAGCGGGAACAGCTCCTCGCCGTCCAGATGCACCTTGGGCCGCTCGGCGCCGGAGTAGTGGATCACGAAGGTCCACTCCCCGGCCTCGTCGACGTCGAGCGTCCCGTCGTACGTCCATGTCGCACCGGCCGCGACCCCCTGCCCCTCGGAGTCGAACCCCGGGGTGAGCGCGCCCTCGGGGAGCGCCTTGCCGTACAGGTCCTCGCCCATGGCGTACGAGATCCGCGCGCCGCGTCCGGCCCGGGCGCGGATCGCGTCGAGCGGGGTGTCGGCGTGGTCGGGAATGACATGGGCGCTGCCGCCACCGCTGACGAAGGGCTGCTTGCCGGTCGGGCCGATGACCGCGATGCTGCGGGCCGCGTGGCCCTGCAGCGGAAGGGTGCCGCGGCGGTTGTGCAGCAGGGTGGCTCCGGCCTTGGCGATCTCCAGGGCGGTACGGGCGCCCGCCTTGGCGTCGCGGGCCGGACGCGGGCCGATGGAGCCGTCGAGGAGCCCGAAGCGGTCCATCACGGAGAGCAACCGGCGCACGGAACGGTCGACGGCGGACTCGGGCACGCTGCCGCCCCGGACGGCCTTCTTCAGGGCGTCGCCGAAGTAGATCCCGCCGGGCATCTCCATGTCGAGACCGGCGGTGATCGACGCGACGGTGCTGTGCGCGGCGAACCAGTCGGTCATCACCCACCCGTCGAAGCCCCACCGCTCGCGCAGGATGTCGGCGAGCAGTTCCTTGCTCTCACAGGCGAAGGTGCCGTTGACCTTGTTGTACGCACCCATGACGGAGCCCGCCCCGGCGGCGATGGCGGCCTCGAAGGCGCGCAGCTCGGTCTCGTGCATGGTCTGTTCGTCCGCGTACACGTCGATCGTGTTGCGGTCCTTCTCCTGATTGTTCATCGCGAAGTGCTTCACCGTCGCGACGAGACCCTCGCCCTGGATGCCCCGGATCTCCTCGGAGACCATGTCCGCACTGAGCAGCGGGTCCTCACCGAAGGTCTCGAAATTCCGGCCCGCGTACGGGGTGCGGATCAGGTTGCACATCGGCGAGAGCAGCACATCCTGGCCGAGCGCACGGCCCTCGCGGCCGATGACCTTGCCGTAGGCGCGGGCAAGGGAGGGGTCGAAGGTGGAGGCGAGCAGCACCGGGGCGGGCAGCGCGGTGGCCGGTTCCTTGACGCGGACACCCGCGGGACCGTCGGCCAGGCGCAGCTCGGGGATGCCGAGGCGGGGCACACCCGGGATGTAGCCGGCCTGACCGAGGGCTCTGGGGTCTTCGGCGCCGTGCAGCAGCGAGATCTTCTCGTCGAGGGTGAGCCGGGCGATCAGGGCTTCCACCCGCGGGCCCGCGGGGCGGCCGGGGCCGCGGGCGGCGCCCGCCGCGTGGGGGGGCACCGCGACACCGGCGGTCGCGGCGGTGGCCACGGCGACCGCGGTACCGAACAGGCGCAGGGCACGGCGGCGCGAGACAGGCGGGCGGGCAGGGCCTTCGGTGAGCGCGGCGTCCGTCGGTCCACCGGCGGTCGAGGCACTTGCGGGCATGAGCCGTCACTCCTTCTGTACGCGAAAAGGCGGTGCATGTACACGTGCCAACGGGCATTCGGCGTTCGCTCTTTGAACGCAATAGACGCACTATGCGACAAGGGAGAGTTGACGAGCCGTCAGACACCACGGGTTACGCCGGGAAACGTATGACCGTCACTGACTCGTGTCAATGAGATGAACGGAAAACCGAAAACGCGCCCGCTGCGGGGTGGAATGCAGCGGGCGCGTTGGTGCGGAGAGGCCACCTGGAGGGAGCCTGTGTTCAGGTGTTGAAGAGTTTCAGCCGCTTCAGCTGTTGGGGCGCAGAGTCCAGACCACGGTCATCTCGCCCGTGACGGCGCCGTCTTCGCGCTGGATCTCGATCGCGACGGGGAACTCGGGGCGCTTGCCCTCGTCGAGCTCGGCGATGACGTCCGCCACCGGGCGGCCCAGCGTCGCGGTGGCCTTGACCGGCCCCATGGCGAGCTTCTTGTACGCGATGTCGGCGCGCACGGCGAGCGGCACCGCACGCGAGAGCTGGTCGCCGAAGGCGGCGAGCACGATCGCCCCGCTGGCGGACTCCCCCAGCGTGAACATCGCGCCGGCGTGCGGACCGCCGACGTGGTTGTGGAAGTCGCCCTGGTCCGGCAGCGAGACCACGGCCCGCTCGGGGCTTGTCTCGCCGAACTCGAGGTTCAGGGTGCGTGCCATCGGGACGGTCGCGGCGAGCATCTCGCCGATCGACATCTGCTCTGTGCTCATGAACCGGATGTTACCGACCGGTAAGCGTGCTTGACCATACCCTTCTTCCGCACAGTCGGGCGTAACGGTGTGCTGTGTGCCGAGCTCGTCACAATCGGGGGCGGCCGTGGCCACCCCTGGACCACCCCTCTATCGTTAGGCGCCATGTGGCCAGGACAGCAGCCGCCCGGGGGCGAGCAGAACCCGCAGGACGCCAACCAGAATCCGTACCAGCAGCCGGGGTACCAGCAGCCGAATCCCTATCAGCAGCCGGGGTTCCAGCAGCCGAACCCCTACCAGCAGCCGGGCTATCCGCAGACCGGTGAGCAGCAGGGCTACCAGCAGCCGGGACCGGAGGCGTGGAACGCCCCGAGCCTGGCCGGCGGCCCTCAGCCGCCGCAGGGCGGTGGCAGCGGTGGCGGTGACCGCACCAAGCTCGTCGCGATCATCGCGGCGACGGCCGTGGTGGTCGCGGCAGGTGTCACCGGCTACCTCGTGCTCGGCAAGGACGACGACAAGAAGTCGGACACCGCCAAGGGCGGGGAGAAGACCTCCTCCGCACCGAAGAGCCCGTCCCCCTCGGCATCCGAGGAGGAGAATCCGCGCGGCACCGGCTCCACCATCGACCCGGTGATCCCCGGCTGGAAGGTCGTCGTCAACCCCAAGCGGGGCACGGCCTTCGACGTACCGGCGGATTGGGAGGTCGACTCTCCCTCGATGATGGTGGGCTTCGAGGACGTGAAGAAGCCCGACGAGATCGCGCCGCTGATCATCATGTCCGCACCCGCGTACTTCAAGAAGACCTGGTGCGAGGCGGATGACGACAAGGACGGCAAGAAGGACTCCACGCCGCTTGCCACGGCCGGCACCAAGGGCTCCAACGGCGCCAAGAACTTCGACGACATCATCCTCAGCGACGCGCCCCGGTGGGTGTACGGCGGCTACACGCAGCCGGACAAGAAGAGCATGACGTGGGACAAGAAGGGCACGCCGTTCACCACCACCTCCGGCGTCAAGGGCGCCTACGGCTGGGCCCGTTCGAAGAACACGCCGGACAAGGGCAAGTGCGCCTCGGACGGCAAGGCGATCACCTTCGGGTTCAAGAACTCGGCGGATGACTTCGTCTCCTGGAGCCTGCACGCGCCCACGGGCGTGGACGGCGAACTGCCCGACGAGACGATCATGAAGATCCTGGGGACGGTCCGCCTCGCGGGCGACCCCACCGAGACCGACTGATCCACGCCACCGCGTCCGCGCATGCCCCTCGCCCCGGCGTGCGGAAAAGCATTTGGCCACCGAGCGGGCGGACAGGGATAGTTCCGGGGTGAATCACACCCCGGCCCCGTCCGCCCGCTTCTCTCTGCCTTCCTGGGCCGGGCGCAACTATTCGCTGCTGACCGCGTCCGCGGTCGTCACCAACCTGGGCAGCCACGGCGCGCTGATCGCCGCGGCGTTCGCCGTGCTCGACAACGGCGGCGACGGCGGTGACGTCGGCCTCGTCGCCATGGCGCGCACCCTGCCGCTCGTGCTGTTCCTGCTGATAGGCGGCGCGGTCGCGGACCGGCTGCCGCGGCACCGGGTGATGGTCGCGGCCAACGCGCTCAACTGTGTCTCGCAGGCCGCCTTCGCGGCCCTCGTGCTCGCGGGCGAACCGCAGTTGTGGCAGATGATGCTGCTCACCGCCCTCGGCGGCACCGGACAGGCCTTCTTCAACCCGGCCGCCGAGGGCATGCTCCTGTCCAGCGTCAAGGGCGAACAGGCCAGCCGGGCCTTCGCGATGTTCCGTATGGCGATGCACGGCGCCGCGATCGGCGGCGCGGCGCTCGGGGGCGCGATGATCGCCGCCATGGGTCCCGGCTGGGTGCTCGCGGTGGACGCGGCGGCGTTCGCGGTGGCGGGTGCGCTGCGGGCGTTCCTCGATGTCGGCCCTGTCGCGGACCGCGGCGAGGGCGGCGGCATGCTGGCCGATCTGCGGGAGGGCTGGGAGGAGTTCATCGGGCGGACCTGGCTGTGGACGATCGTCGCCCAGTTCTCCGTGGTGGTCGCGGTGGTCGGCGCCGCGGAGGCGGTGTACGGACCGCTGGTCGCCCGCGACGAGCTGGGCGGTCCCGGCCCTTGGGGCCTGGCGCTTGCGGCGTTCGGCGCCGGCACGGTGGGCGGTGCGGTGCTGATGATGCGCTGGAAACCGCGGCGGCTGCTGTTCGCCGGATCGCTCTGTGTCTTCCCGCTCGCGCTGCCCTCGGCGGCGCTCGCGGTGCCGCTGCCGGTGGCGGGGCTCGCGGCGGTGATGTTCGTGAGCGGGGTCGCGATCGAGGTGTTCGGCGTCTCGTGGATGACGGCCCTGCACCAGGAGATCCCCGAGGAGAAGTTCTCCCGGGTGGCCGCCTACGACTGGTTCGGTTCCATCTCGATGGTGCCGCTGGCCACCGCTCTGGCCGGCCCCGCGGAATCGGCTTTCGGGCGGACTCCCGCGCTGTGGGGGTGCGCAGTGCTCGTCGTGGTGGTGACGGCGGCGGTGCTCTTCGTCCCCGACGTACGGAATCTGACGCGGCGCACGGGGACGGTCGTCGCGCAGGGTTCCGCGCCGGCGAGCCTGGCGCCGGCGAATGAGGAGGGACCCGCGTCGGCCGGCCTGGAGTCAGCCGGTGCCGAGGCGCCCGCACCGGCGTCCCCGGAACGAGCCGATACCGAGGGGCCCGCACCGGCGTCCCCGGAGTCAGCCGATGCTGAACGTGCCGCCGGGCGGTTCGGGTGACGCCACCGCGTCGGCCTCCTGGACCGGCTTCGCGCCGTCGATGAAGCGGACCAGCGCCTGGCCCTGCACGACCCGCGCGGGGAAGGCGTCGGCGGCGGTGCGGCGGGCCAGCCCGGCGGTGTCCAGTTCATGGTGGGCGGCGACGAGGACCGCGTTGCCGAAGCGGCGGCCGCGCAGGACACCGGGCTCGGCGATCAGCGCCAGGTGCCCGAACACCGTCTGGAACGTGGCCAGTTGGGACCGCAGGAACGTGAAGGGCGCCCCGTCCGCGAGGTTCGCGAGGTAGACGCCGCCGGGGCGCAGCACACGCTCGGCCTCGCGGGCATAGCCGATGGTCGTCAGATGCGCGGGCACCCGGGAGCCGCCGAACACATCGGCCACGAGCAGATCCGCGCAGGTGTCCGCCGCGGATTCCAGCCACCCGCGGGCATCGGCGCCGTACATCCGTATCCCCGTGTCCTCGGCCACCGGCAGCTGCTCGGCGATCAGCGCGAGCAGCCCTTGGTCGGCTTCGACGACGTGCTGGCGCGAGCCGGGGCGGGTCGCCGCGAGATAGCGGGGCAGCGTCAGCGCACCGCCGCCGAGGTGGACGGCGTCGACCGGTCCGCCGTCGAGGGAGTCGATGGCGTGGGCGAGACGGCGCGCGTACTCGAACTCCAGATGCGTCGGATCATCGAGATCGACATACGACTGGGGCGCGCCGTCGACGGTCAGGAGCCAGGCCCGTGGCCGGTCCACATCGGGCATCAGCTTGGCGACACCGTGGTCCACGGTGCGCATCACGGGTATCGGCTCGTCCACCGCTCCATTGTGCCGGTCGGGGACCTGCGCCGGGGCCCGGCGTCCGGGTCCGCCGACCGTCGGGGTACGGGCTCCGTCTCTCAGCTCTGCCACAGCCTCCTGACCTCGTCCACGTGTGCCGCCGCCTGGGCCAGTCCCGAGCGGGCGGCCGGTGCGCGGCGGGCGGGGTCGAGGACGTTGCGGCCGAAGATGCGGCGGGCCTCGCGGGTCGGGGTGATCAGCACGACCTTCGAGCCGGCGGCGGTGAGCTTCGCCGCCTGCGCGCGGGGCGTGGGCAGCGGGCCGCCGCCCATCGCGATCGGCGCGACGATCAGGACCTTGGCATAGCCGGCGGCCAGGGCGGCGTTGGCGGAGGAGTGCACACCGCCGTCGATATAGCGCCGTCCGTCGATGGTGATGGGCGGCCACACCCCGGGCACGGCACAGCTCGCGGACACCGCGTCGACCAGGCCGACCCCGCTGTCCCGGTCGAAGGGCGCGAGTTCACCGGTCGTGGTGTCCACCGCGGTGACCACGAGACGGCGGTCGGCGGGCCAGTCGTGCGAGAGCAGCCGCTGGGCGATCACCTCGCGCCGGTCCTCCGCGGGCGCGGTGCGGATGGCGGAGGCCATCTTGCCCATCCGGATACCGTACGCCTTGGCATCACGGGAGCGCACGACTCCCCAGGCGTACCGGGCGATCATCGCGGGGCCCATGGTGGCCGGGATCTCGCCCTTGGGGTCGACGAGTTGGCGCTCGTACAGCTCGTCGAGCGACAGCACACCGGAGGTCAGCTGCGCTCCGACGACGGAGCCCGCCGACGTCCCCACGACGAGGTCGGCTCCGGTCGGATCGACGCCGGCGCGGGCGAGTCCGTGCAGGATGCCGATCTCCCAGCCGATGCCGGTGAGCCCGCCGCCGCCCAGTACGAGTGCCGTGTCGCTCATGGATGCCCCATCTCCGTATCGCCGACTGCGCTGCCCGTTCTGCCTACCGAGGAGTATGCAGAGCGGGCACCGGGATGGCACCAGGGTCTGTTGTTCGCCTCAGGCGGGAAGCGGCCGTCCCCAGCCGCGCTCGACCGAGCGGCGGCAGCGGGCGGGTTCGTCTCCCGCACCGGTGAACAGTGCGGTCAGCAGGGGCACTCCGTGCGTGACTGCCTGGTGCGGCAGGGGGCCCGTGGCGACGAGTGAGGCGAGTCCGTGGCCGATCGTCCAGCTCTGTGTGGCCAGTTCCAGGGGTTCGACCTCAGCACGGAAACGACCGTGCGTCTTGGCCCGGTCGATGGCGCGGACGAGGCGGTCGAGGGTTTCGTCGGCGGCGCCGGCGTCCTCGAGGCCGAAGCCCGGGTCGAACATGACGCGGTAGAGATCGGGGTTCTCCAGGGCGTTGGCCAGGTAGGCGGCGCCCAGCGCGGCGAGGTCGCGCACCGGGTCCGCCGACATCTTGACGCCTGCGAGCCGGGCGGCCAGGCGTGTGAAGCCTTCTTGCCGCAAGGCCTGCCACAGGCCGTCCATACCGCCGAAGTACGTGTAGACGGCCATGGTCGACACCCCGGTCCCGGCGACGAGGGTGCGGAGGGTGACCGGCTGGCTCGCGCTCAGCATGTGTGCGGCCCGGTCGAGCAGCAGGGAGCGGACCGCTGGATCCTTCGTCCTCGCCATGACTCCACATTACATAGCATCGCTATGTTTTCATGGGTGCTGAACGACGCCCGCAGGAAGCTGACCGACTCCCACAGGAAGAGGCCGTTCATGTCCGTGACGCTGATCAACCCCGAGGGACTGCCGAAGCCCGAGGTCTACCGGCAGCTGTCGGTCGCCACCGGATCGAAGCTGGTGTTCCTGGCCGGGCAGGTCGCCCGCGACGCCGTCGGCAGGCCCGTCGGGGGCGGGGGCCTCGCCGCCCCGGGCGGGCAGTGCTTCCTCAATATCGCCACCGCGCTGGCCGGGGTCGGCGGCTCCTTCGACGACGTGGCGAAGCTGACCGTCTACGTCGTGGACTGGAGCCCCGAGAAGATGCCGCTGCTCGGCGAGGGCGTGAGCCGGGCGGCCGAGAAGCTCGGCGTCGATCCGGTCAAGCCGATCACCCTCCTCGGCGTCGCGGCGCTCGGGGAACCGGACCTTCTGGTCGAGGTCGAAGCCACCGCGGTCCTCGAGTAGCCGCACCTCGGCCCCCAGCCCTTAGACGGATTCGCCGCGCGGTGCCGGCGGCTTGGACGCCGGGACGACCGAGGCGACCGGCTCCACCGGCCCTACCGGCACGGGGAACGCGAGCCGTACCGAGAGCCAGGCGAAGACCGGGCCGAGCGCGTTCATCGCGATCACGCAGACCCAGGCCGACCAGGCGTTGCCCGCGTCGTAGCCGAAGCCGCCGAAGAAGGTGGCGAAGTAGGAAGCGAAGCCGAAGAACATGCCGGGGATCAGGGAGAACAGCGGCAGGCGGCCGGTGTACATCAGGGTCGTGTTGACGACGAGGATGCACAGCGCGGCGAAGAAGTTGCGGGCCAGCTGGCTCTCGCCGAAGGCGGTGCCCGCGTTGGTCTCCAGAAGCACGATGATCAGCGCGAACGTGGAGCCCATCGGCATGGCGCACCAAAGGCGCTTGGCGTTGGCGAGGTTCGGGCCGCCCAGCAGGAAGGTGCCCGCCCAGGCGATGAAGATCGCCCACGGGGGCAGATGCAGGGCGTTGCCGCCGATGAACGCGGTGGTCGCGGCGAGCACGGAGGCCACGATCTCGTGGGGTATGCGTTCGCGCAGCACCGGGGCGGGAGCGGTGGTCAAGGCACCCGCTTTCGTATCGGTCATGTCTCAGGCCTCCAAGGCGCGCAGGGGGACGGTGAGTTCCGAGCTGAAGGTGGAGCGGGCCACGATCCGGCCCGCCTTGATCACTGCGGTGCGTACGGGACGTTCGAGCAGCACCGCGTCGTAGTCGCGGGTGTCGAGGAGCACCAGATCGGCTCGCGCGCCCACGTGGACGCCGTAGTCGGTGAGGCCGGCGACGCGGGCCGCGTCGTGCGTGACGAGCCGCAGGACGCGGTGCAGGTCGGCGGGTCCGGAAAGGTGCGCGAGGCGGGCGAGCAGCAGCGCCGTGTCGAGCAGGTCGCCGGTGCCGTACGGGGTGAAGGCATTGCGGATGTTGTTGTTGGAGCAGGCCATGAGGACGCCGGCGTCCCAGAGGTCGCGGACCGGTGTGATGGCCCTGCGTACTGCCTGCTCGTCGCCCCTGCCGCCGAGGAACAGGTCGGTGGCGGGCAGCGGGACGACCGCCACCCCGGCTTGGGCGAGGTCGGCGGCGACGGCGCGGCGTTCGGCGGGCGGCAGCGCGCCGAGCGAGGTCACATGGCCGAGGGCCACGCGGCCGCCGAGGCCGCGGGCCGCCGTCTGTTCGGCGATGAAGCCGGCGAGGGCGAAGCGCGGATCGGAGGCGTCGTCGGAGAAATCGCAGTGCAGATCGGCGGGCACGCCGTAGTCGACGGCGAGGTCCAGGACGAGTTCGACGTGGCGTTTGCAGTCCGCCAAGTCCTTCTCCGCGTACGTGCAGCCGCCGACCACATCCGCTCCGGCGTCCAGGGACTTGCGCAGCAGGGTGTGGGTGCCGGGGGCCTTGAAGATGCCCTCCTGCGGGAAGGCGACGATCTGGATGCTCACCAAGTCGGCCCAGGCGGCGCGCAGTTCGAGCATCACCTCCAGGCCCGTCAGGCCGGCGATCGGGTCCACGTCCGGGTGGGCGCGTACGGTCGTGGTTCCGTTGCGTACGCACATGGCGAGGACCTGTTCGGCCCGTGCGCGTACGCCGTCGTGGGTGAACTGCCGCTTCAGCTCGCCCGTGACACGGATCGCTCCGTCGAGGGTGCCGGTCGGGTTGGGGCGGATGGCGTCGAGCAGCGCCTTGTCCGGGTGCAGATGGGTCTCGACCAGGCCGGGGAGCAGCACCCGGCCCTCGCCGTCGAGCACCTCGGTGCCTTCGGGCGCGGTGAGGCCGGGGCCGGTCTCCGCGATCCGGCCGGCTCCGATCCGTACATCGGTCGGGTCCGTTGCGTTCTCGACGCGCACGTCGCGGAGCAGCAGGTCCGTCACGGGTCTCTCCTTGGCTGCGGGAGGTTCCGGCGTGCTCACAGCTCGCCGGGGAAGTCGGCCTTGCGGATCAGGCAGTGCACGCCTTTGACCTGGTCGACCACCTGCGAAACCTCGAAGTCCGCGGCGGCGCTCAGATAGGCGTACGCGGTCTGCCGGTCCATGCCGGTGGTGGCGGTCAGGAAGGCGAGTGCGGCGCGTACGCAGTGGCTCATCGCCTCGTCGAGATCGGCGTCGAGCCCGATCGCGATCCAGTGCGTGGCGGTCTCGGCGAACGGTTCTCCGGCCAGACCCTGGACACGGCGGGCCGCATCTCCCCGTATCAGCGAGAGCCGGAAGGTGGCTCGCAGCGGCGCCTCGAACGCCGTGAGGGCCACCTCGCCGTTGCCCTGGGCGAAGTGCGGATCGCCCGCGTAGAAGCCGGCGCCCTCGGCTTGTACGGGAAGGTACAAGGACGATCCGCACGTCAGGTGTTTGACGTCCAGGTTGCCGCCGTGGACGCCGGGTGGGACGGAGCTGAGCGGGGTGCCCTCGGTGCCGCTCGCGACGCCCATGATCCCGACGAAGGGGCCGAGCGGGAAGCGGGCGCTGAGGGTGTCGGTGCAGCGCAGGACGCCGTGCTCGGAGTCGTCCACCGTACAGAAGGCGTTGATGGTGCCGGTCGGGCCGCGCAGCAGGGCGGGTCCGGTCAATTCGGCACTGTCGTCGGGGAGTTCCCCGGGCAGGGCGCCTCGGGTGTGGCGGTTGGCGACGATGCCGTAGTGGGCGCGGCGGTGCAGCGAGAGGGTTTCCACCCGCAGCAGGTCGCCCGGTGCGGCGCCGCGCACCGCGACCGGGCCGGTGACGATGTGCGGGCCGGGCAGCGCTCCCCCGTCACGCCCCAGCTCGGACTCGGCGATCGCGCGGGCGTCGGCGAGGACTTCGTGGGCCCGTACGCCGAACTCGCCGAAGAACGCGACCGGATCGCGCCCTTGGTCGGGGAGGATCCCTTCGTGCGAGACGAGGTCGACGGTGAGGGTCTCACCGTCGGCCACGGTGAGGACGGGTGCGCTGCCGGCGTGCGGGAGTTCGCCCCAGCGCGCCGTCTTGGCTGTCGTACGGAGATGATGCGCACCGTCGACCGGGAGGTCGGCGGGGATGCGGGGTGCGGCGGTGCCGAGGGGTGTCGAGGTCACGGTGGTGGTGCTGAGCGGCATCAGGGGTCCTCTGCGTCCGGGGGGAAGGACTCGCGGGAAGTGACTCGTGGGGCGGGACTCGGGCTTCCGTCGTGTTACGGCTCCGCTGCCGCCGCGTTGCGGTCAACTCGGGCGGCAGCGGACACGATCCGGGTGCCGGTGCGGCCTGCGAGTGCCTCGCCGAGCTCGGCCGGTGAGGTGATGAGGACGCTGCTGCCGCCGCCCGCGAGGAAGTCGAGGGCGGCACGGACCTTCGGACCCATGCTGCCCTCGGGGAACTGGCCGTCCGCGAGGTGCCGTTCGGCCTCAGGGACGTCGAGGCGGTCCACGAAGCGCTGACGGGGCGTGCCGTAATCGAGGGCGATCCGTTCGACGCCGGTCGTGATGATGAGTTCCTGTGCGCCGAGCGCCCCGGCGAGCAGCGCCGAGGTGGCGTCCTTGTCGATGACGGCCTCGACGCCGCGGAGTGATCCGTCGGGTGCTGCCACCACCGGGATGCCGCCGCCTCCGCAGGCGATCACCACCTGCCCGGCGGCCAGCAGCGCGGCGATCGCGTCCTGTTCCACGACCAGGCGCGGCGCGGGGGACGGTACGAGACGACGCCAGCCGCGGCCCGCGTCCTCACCGATGGACCAGCCGTGCAGGCCGGCGAGCCGTTCGGCCTCGGCCCGCGTGTAGTGCGTACCGATCGGCTTGGTGGGACGGGTGAAGGCCGGGTCGGCCGCGTCGACGACCGTGTGGGTCAGTACGGCGACCGGGCGGATGCCGGCGGGCAGGGTGCCGGAGAGGCCGCGGGCGAGGATGTAGCCGATGCTCCCCTGGGAGTCGGCCACGCACATGTCCAGGTCGAGCAGCGGGAGTTCGGGGGCGATCTCGGCCACCAGGTCGGAGCGGCGCTTGATGAAACCGACCTGCGGACCGTTGCCGTGCGTCACAACCACTTGGGCGCCGGCCCGCACCAGGGCGGCCACGGGGGCGGCCAACTGCCGTGCGGCGTCGAACTGTTCGTCGATGGTGGCCCGCCGGCCGCCGCGCAGCAGCGCGTTGCCGCCGATCGCGAGCACGGTGGTGGGCCGGGCGGAGTGCCGCGGAAGCGGCGGTACAGGTGTACGGACCGCGGGTTCTTCGGGCATGCCAGGACGATAGAAATGCCTGCGCCGGGGGTCATGGGCATCCCATGCCAGTAGCGGGCGGGGCCTGTTGACGTCTGCTGACAGTGTGGCCGCGGCGCGCACCCGCAGGCGCGCGATCGTGCGCGCCCACGGCCGATTCCGGTCGAGGGCCGAACCGGAAGAATCGTATACAGTCTTCTGTCCGCAGCGTTTACAGTCCATGAACTCGCGCTCATAGTGGCCAACGTGGCCGGATCCCCAGTGCTCGCCAGACCCCCCGCCCCCGCCGCTGCCCTGACCGTGGCGCAGGCGCTGGAGCTGCCCGCCCTGGCGGGCGCCCGCCTGGTCGCGGGGCATGCCGGGGCGCCGCATCCGATCCGGGTCGCCAACATCATGGAAGTGCCGGACATCGTCCGCTGGATGCGCGGTGGCGAGTTCCTGCTCACCACGGCCTATGCGGTACGTGACGACGAACGGGCCCTTGCCGCGCTCGTCCCGGAGATGGACCGGCGCGGGCTCGCCGCACTCGGCGTCAAGGTCGGCCCGTATCTGCCGGTACTCCCCGCCGCCATGCTGCGGGCGGCCGACGAACTCGGCTTCCCCATCGTGGAGTTGCCCGGCGAGGTGATGCTGAACGACATCCTCTCCGAGGTCATCGGAACCGTGCTCAACCGCCAGGCCCTCAGCCTGGAACGCTCCCAGGCGCTGCGCGAACGCCTTTCGCAGGCGGTCCTGAACGGCGGCTCCCAGCACGAACTCATCGTGCTGCTCGCCCATGAGACCGGCTGTCCCGCCGCCTTGCGTGCCGTCGACGGCACCGTCCTGAACGCCGCGAGTACGGTCCCCGACGGCGTGGAGCCGAGTGTCACCCGGCCGATCACCGTGGGCGGGCGGGCGCTCGGTGAGGTGGCGCTGTGGGGTGAGGGCCGCCGTACGACGGACACCGAACTCGCCCTGGCGGTCGAGCATGTGGCCAGCCTCGCCACGATGCTCCTGGTGCAGGAGCGGGCGCTGGCCGAGCGCGAGCGCCGCTACCGCACGCTGCTCCTGACCGCGCTGGTCTCGAACCCGCCCGGCGACCGCGCCGAGGCGGCCCGGCGCGCCGCCGCGCTCCGCTGGGGCCTGGGGCGCGCACGCGCCACCGCGGTCGTCGAGGTCACCGCGGCGCCGGGCGCACGGACCGCACCGGTCACCGAGGAACGGCTGCTCTCCGCCGCCCGTACCGCGCTCGGCGCGGGGACCCCCGCGTGGGGGACGCCGGGCGGAATGACGGTGCTCGCCGAGCCAGGACCCTCACTGCGGCGCACCTGCTCGGCGCTGCACCGCGCGGTCACCGCCGCCTGTCCCGCGCACACGGTCGCCGTGGGCGCGGGGACGGTGCGCGCCGACTTCGTGGAACTGCATCTCAGCCACGGCGAAGCGCTCTCCGCGCTCGCCCTCGGACGTGAACTCGAGGGAACGGCCGGCTCGTTCACGCGCCTGTACGAGGAGTGCGGGGTGTACCGGCTGCTCAACCAGCTGCCGGATGCCGAGCTGCGCTCCCTGGTGACCGAGGCGCTCGGCCCGCTGATCGAGCACGACGCCCGGCACGACAGCAGCCTGGTGCACAGCCTGAGCGTCTATCTGCAGCGCGACCGCAACGGCGTGGACGCCGCCGAGGAGCTGCACGTCCACTACAACACGCTGCGCTACCGCCTCAAGCAGATCGAGAAGCTCACCGGCGCACCGGACAAGGATCCGATGCGCCGGCTGCAGACCGAACTGGCGCTGCACGCCCACCGGTTGCTCAGCGCACGCCTTCACTGAGCGGTGCCTGCGGCGACGGCCCGGCCGGCTCGGCGGCGGCCCACGCCCGGCGCGCCGCACGCCACTGCGGCAGCGAGAACAGCAGGTAGAGGATCGCCCCGGTCAGCGGCAGCGTGTGCCACAGCTTGTCGTCGAAGCCGAAACCGAGGATCAGATTGATGCCGAGCCCGGCGAAGTACGCGGACACGGCCCGCCAGTTGACCGCGGCCACGGCCGCTGCGGACAGGTCGTAGCGGCCGCGCCGCAGCAGGAAGTAGTCGGCGACGAGGATGCCGGGGATGAGCGGGATGGCGTAGCCGAGATAGCCGAGGTAGGTCAGGAAGGCGTCCAGGATGCCCGCGCTCAGTCCGTAGTACGCGAGTCCGCAGGCCAGTACGCCGGCGATCACGTTGACGGCGATACGGGGCAGATCGATGGCTGTCCGTCCGGCGAGCGATGCCGCGTACATGTTGTTGACCTCATGCGGGAAGCCCTGGACGAAGATCGCGAAGGTGGCGAGCGCGCCGACGCCCACGATGCCGAAGGCCTCGCCCATATCGGCCTCGCGGACGCCGAGTCCGAGCAGGATGCCGAGCATGTTGAAGCCGAAGTTGCCGACCATGAACTCGGCGACGGTGGTGGTGTAGACGGTCGACCTGGACTTGCCGAAACGGGTGATGTCCGGGGTGACCGTGGCACCGGTCATCCACTTGTTCACCCCGAGCGCGAACAGGGCGAGCGCCGTGGCCTCCCCCGCGCGCGCCGGCTCGGCGCCCACGATCTCGCCGATCCCGCCCGCGTGGTCGATCGCGGCGATCACCGCGATCACGACGGTGACCAGCATCAGGGGCACGCTGATCCGGCCGACCCAGGTGAGCCCCTTGCCGAAGCCGACGATGGACAGGGCGGTGTACATCGCGCTGAGCACCACGCAGTAGACGAGGCCCAGCCATGGGTCCTTGCCGCCCGGCAGCACACCGGCCGTGATGCCGGTGCTGTAGCCGACGAAGCCGGCCGAAAGGAGGGCGATCACCAGGGACGGCAGCCTGCTGCCGCCGCGTCCGAAGGCGGCCTGGAGGCCGAGTGCGGTGGTGATGCGTTCGCGCTGGCCGATCAGTCCGCACAGGATCGACACCACGCTGACGACGAGGGACGAGCCGACGGCGATCAGGACACCGGTCCAGAACGGGAAGAAGAGCCCGAGCGACATCCCGTACAGGAGATCGGTCGCCGACACCGTGAATCCCATCCTGACCAGGGTGATCGACAGGGTGGAACGGCGTTCGTCCGGCGGCAGCCGGTCGGAGGCGAAGTCTTCGGTGGCTTCGGCGGCCCGTTGGGCTCGCGTCGTGGGTGTGCGGTCCGTTCGGGGGCTGTCCATCCGGGGGCACCTCTTCGTTGCTCGGCAGCGGGGACGGGAGCACGGATGCGGGTGTCCCGGAATGCTCGCCGCCCGTGGCGCCCGCGACACTGTCAGGCGGTGCCAGTGATCGTGGCCGCGCTGCTGGCACTTCACGCCGAAGCGGACACCCCGGGGGCGGACCGTACGGTCGGGTCATGGAGCAAGCCACGGACGACACTGCCCCCGACGACGGCACGGTGCGCACCGTCAACTCCCTGCGCCGCGACACCTATGCCGACTCTGTAGCCCTGATGAGAGCCGCCCGCCGGCTCGCCGACCTGCCGGGCGTGACAGCAGCGAGCCTGGTCATGGCCACCGAGGCGAATCTGCGCCTCCTGGCCGACGCGCACCTGCTCACCGCCGAGGCCGCCGAGGCCAGGCCCAATGACCTGATCGTGGCGGTACGAGGCGACGACGAGGCGCTCGCCCACGCGCTCGACGCCGTGGACGGCCTGCTGGAACAGTCCGACTCCCCCGTCGCATCCGAGACACCGACGGCCAGGGTCCGCGCCCTGACCGAGGCCGATCCCGCCACGGCCCTCGCCCTGATCTCCACGCCCGGCCCGTACGCCGCCGCCGAAGCGCTCAAGGCGCTGCGCCGCGGTATGCATGCCTTCGTCTTCAGCGACAACGTGCCGCTCGACCAGGAGATCCGCGTCAAGCAGGAGGCCCACCGCGCCGGGCTCCTCGCCATGGGTCCCGACTGCGGCACGGCGGTCATCGACGGGATACCGCTCGGCTTCGCCAACGTCCTGCGCCCCGGCCGCACCGGCCTGATCGGCGCCTCCGGTACGGGACTTCAGCAGGTCTCCTGCCTTCTGGACGCCAACGGAGAGGGCGTCCGGCAGATGATCGGCACCGGCGGCCGCGATCTGAGCGCCGACGTCGGCGGCATCACCACCCTGGACGCCCTGGAGCTCCTCGACGCCGACCCCGGCTGCGAGCTGATCGTCCTCGTCTCCAAGCCGCCCGCCCCGGAGGTCGCCGAGCGGGTGCTCGCACGGGCCGCGCGTGCGGGTAAACCGGTCGTGGCCTGCTTCCTCGACGGCAGCGGGTCCTTCGCCGGCGAAGGCACCCGGTCTTCGGCCGGCGGACGCGTCACGGTGGCGGGCACGCTGCGGGATGCGGCGTACGCGGCGGTCGAGGCGTTCGGCGGCAAGGCACCCCGTGGCGCCGAGCGGCCCCGACTGCCCGTACCGCGCGGTCATTTGCTGCGCGCTCTCTACGCGGGAGGCACGTTCGCGTACGAGGCCCGGCAGCTCCTCCCCGACGCGGCGACGGAAACGGGTCCGGCCGGGGGCGAAATCCTGCTCCCCGACCGGGACTTGATCCTCGACCTCGGCGACGACGCGTACACCGCGGGCCGCCCGCACCCCATGATCGACCCGACCGTGCGGGCCCGGCATCTGCGGGTCGCCCTGGACGATCCCCGTACCGCCGTCGTCGTGCTCGACGTCGTGCTCGGCCATGGCGCGGGAGCCGACCCCGCCGCGGCGCTCGCGGCAGAACTGGAGCGGGCGCCGTCGGGGGAACGGCCACCGGTGGTGGCGTTCGTGGTCGGCACGGACGCCGACCCGCAGGACCGGGCGGCTCAGGAGGCCCGGCTGCGCGCGGCCGGGGCGCTGCTCGCACCGACCAGCACCGATGCCATCGAGTGGGCCGCGGCGATGGTGACTTCGCCCGGGCATGAGCGTGCCCAGGAACTGACCACGGCAGGAGGCACCGTATGACGGCATCGGCCGGCGACACCCCGGAGCGGATGACGGCGATGTCCGGTGAGACGCCGGGCCGTATGCAGGGCATGCCCGGTGAGAACCCGGGGCGCATGAAGGGCATGCCCGGTGAGGCCCCGGGGCGCATGAAGGGGACGCCCGGCGAGAACCCGGGCTGTACGACGCCCCTGCTTGGTGAGACCCCGGGCCGCGCCGCCCCCTTGCTCGGTGCGGCACCGGTCCGTATCGCCTCAGTCGGCGTCCCGGACTTCGCGGAGGTGCCGCGCGGCGCGGGCGCGGAGGTCACCGCGCTCGACTGGCGGCCGCCTGCGTCCGGTGAACCGGAGTTGGCCTGGCGGCTCGCCGAACTCACCGGTCACTCCGCTGTCGAGGCCGCCAACCAGGAGGCCGTCGCACGCCTGCTCGCC
This sequence comes from Streptomyces sp. N35, assembly GCF_016464295.1. NCBI lineage: Bacteria > Bacillati > Actinomycetota > Actinomycetes > Kitasatosporales > Streptomycetaceae > Streptomyces > Streptomyces sp. N35. The sequence goes on from NZ_JAEIMH010000016.1 coordinate 43,290, forward strand.
GTGCGACCCGTATGGACCCGGGTGCTGCCCGCCCGCGAGGCGATCCCCGCGCTCGACGACTCCGGCCGCCGGCTCCTTCTGCACGCGGGCCCGCCCCTCGCCTGGCCGGACATGTGCGGCCCGATGCGCGCGGGCGTGATCGGCGCGGCGCTGCTCGAAGGCTGGGCGGACTCCCCCGAAGCGGCCGAACGCCTCGCGGACAGCGGCGCGCTGGAGTTCGCGCCGTGCCATCACCATGAAGCGGTCGGCCCGATGGGCGGCATCATCTCGCCCTCCATGCCGCTGATCGAGGTCGAGGACCGGGCCACCGGCCGCCGCGCCTACTCCAACCTCAATGAGGGAGCGGGCCGTTGTCTGCGCTACGGAGCGCTGGGCGAGGACGTGATGGAGCGGCTGCGCTGGATGGGGTCGGTCCTCGCACCCGCCTTGAGCGCGGCGCTGCACGCGCGCGGCGAAGGCGTCGATCTGCGGGCGATCACGGCGCAGGCCCTGCAGATGGGCGACGAGTGCCACAGCCGCAACACGGCCGCCTCCGCCCTGCTCCTGCGGGAACTCGCCGCCGACCTCTCCGGTTCGGCTCACGCCCGGGAGGTCCTGCGCTTCCTGTCCGACAACCACTACTGGTTCCTCAACTTCTCGATGGCCGCGGCGAAACTGGCGACCTCCGCCGCGCACGGGGTGCCGCACTCCACCTTGGTGACCGCGTTCGCCCGCAACGGGGTCGAGGTCGGGATCCGGGTCAGCGGCCTCGGCGACACATGGTTCACCGCGCCCGCCACCCAGGTCCGCGGCCTGTACTTCGCCGGGTACGGGCCCGAGGACGCCAACCCCGACATCGGCGACAGCGCGATCACGGAGACGTACGGGCTCGGCGGCTTCTCGCTAGCCGCGGCGCCCGCGATCACCGGGTTCGTGGGCGGCACGGTCGAGGAGGCGCTGCGCACCAGCCGCGAGATGGCCCGTATCTCCCTCGCCCGCCACGAGGCCTACCGCCTCCCGGCTCTCGGGGGTGTGGGCGCGCCGGTCGGCATCGATGTACGGGCGGTCCTGGACACAGGGATCGTGCCGGTCGTGACGACCGGGATCTCCCACCGCGAGCCGGGCATCGGGCAGATCGGCGCGGGCCTCACCCACGCGCCGCTCGAGTGCTTCCGCAAGGCGCTGGAGGCGATACGGGTGCCTGCCTTCGACGCCGCACCCCTGGCCGTCTCGCCGTGAGCCCCGAATGACTCCTCCTATGACTCCCCTTATGAGTCCCCCATGAGTCCAGCCGCGGTCCCGTGCGCCGCGTCCACACTCGTCGAGCCTCTGGTGCGGGGGCGTCGGCGGTGGGCTCGCGTGGTCGGTGTCACCGGGAAGGCGGTGTATCTGCTGCCGTACGAGGAGGAGTCGGCCGGGAACAGCCGGCTGTTCGCTCTGGTTGCCCCCACAGGGGTACGTGTCCCGTCGGCGGTCCTGCTGTCCCGCGCGGCGGGCGAGCACCCCTTCACGGGGATCGACCCGGGCGCCGTCGCCCGCATCGGCGGCGGCCGGGTCGAGCTGGGGCCGCTGCGCCTGGCGGCCGGGGTGTCCTGGGCGCCGCCCCGCGTCCAGGGCACACCGGTCGCGCAGGCGCTGCCGGCGCCTGCGCGGTTCGGTCCACCGCGCCAACTCCCGGGGGGTGTGGCTCCGTTCGCCCGGGAGCTGGCTGAGGCGCTGGGTGCGTGGCCCGCCCGCGTCGAGGCTCGGCCCGACCCCCTCCGCGGACCCGCCCTCGCTCTCCTGGGCCGAGGCCCCGGCCTCACCCCGTCCGGCGACGACTACCTCTGCGGTCTGCTTCTGGCGGCCAACGCCGCCGCACGTACGCCGAGTTGGCTGGCGCCCCTGATCAGCTCCGTCGCCGATGCCCCGGAACGCACCACCCTCGTCTCCGCCTCCCTCCTCGCCCACGCGGCCGGCGGCCACTGCATCCCCCAGGTCCACGACCTGCTGGGCGCCACGGCGGCTTCGGACGAGGTCCCGCCCGGCCCGCTCGCCGCGCTCCTCGCCGTCGGCCACAGCTCGGGCTCGGACCTGCTGCACGGACTGTGCGCGGGGGCCCGGCTGCTGACACGGGCGGGCTGACCGCCGCGAAGCGCCCCGCTCAGGCCGAGTCCCGCACGATCAGCTCCGGGTCGAAGACCACCGACGTGGGTTCGTCACGCTTTCCGCGGATGTGCTCCTCCAAGAGCCTGGCCATCTCGGCGGCCATGTCCTCGACCGGCTGGCGCACCGTGGTGAGTTGAGGGCTGCAGGTGACGGCGATGGTGGAGTCGTCGAAGCCGACCACCGCCACATCCTCGGGAATCCGGCGGCCGTGCTCACGGAGCACCTGGCACACGCCCTGGGCCATCAGATCGTTCGCGGCGAACACCCCGTCCAGATCCGGGTGTTCGGCAAGCAGGCCGGCCATCGCGGCCATGCCGCTGGCCAGCGTGAACCCACCCTCGGCTATCGGCACGTACGGACGGCCCTGGCGGGCCATCGCATCCCGGAACCCGTCGAGCCGGTCCTGGCTGGCGCGCACGTCGAGCGGCCCCGCCACCGTGACGATCCTGCGGCAGCCCCGGGCGAGCAGATGGTCGGCCGCCTGCCGTCCGCCGTCGCGGTGGTCCAGGTCGACATAGCTCAGGGCGACCGGGCGGGCCGGACGCGCGAAGAGCACCGCGGGCAGCCCCTCGGCGGCGAGTTGCGCGGGCAGCGGATCCTCGGGGTGCGTGGACACCACGAGCGCGCCGTCCGCGCTGCCCTGGCGCAGATACGACAGGACCTCGGCACGCGCCTCCGCGCTCTCCGCGAACATCAGCACGGGATGCATGCAGCGCGGCCTCAGATGACCGATGACTCCGCTGACCACCCGCCCGAAGAAGGGATCGGCGAAGACCCGTGCGGTGAAGGCGTTCTGGTCCTGCGCCGAAACGCCGCCCGCAGTGACGTCGCCCGCGCCGGAGACCACCAGCGCGACCGTGCCGCTGCGCCGGGTGACCAGGGATCTCGCGGCCCGGTTGGGCGTGTAGCCGGTGCGTTCGATCGCCCGCCGGACCAGATCCTGGATGCTCGGGTCCACGTTGCGCACGCCGTTGATGACCCGGGACACGGTCGCCCTGGACACTCCGGCTTCCCTGGCGACATCCTCCAGGGTCGGGGCCTGTCGGTTCATGCCCCGCACCATAACCGTGCGGTCGGCCGGCTGAATAGAGCGCTCTCCCATGATCGCTGGAGGACAAGGCCGCGTACGCCGCGCACGGGGCCCCAGGTCCGAGGCCCCGCCCCTGCTCACGCGTCGTCGGCCAGCCGCACCTCCACGGCCAGCCGTGGATCCCCTGCCGAGCGGCCGACGAGGAAGCGGCAGCGGCCGGGCTCCACACGCCACCCTCGCTCATCCACCGACCAGTACGTCAACAGCCGTGCCGGTACGCGTACTTCAACCGTGACCTCCTGCCCCGGTCCGGCGCGCACCCCGGCATAGCCCACGAGGCGGAGCTCCGGGTACTCCACCGCCGCACCCGGCCGGGTCAGATACACCTGGACGACCTCGCGGCCCTCCCTGGGACCGGTGTTGCGCAGGCGTACCGCCAACGTGACGTCCTCGCCGGGGCGGACGACGGGCGGCCCGGCGGCCTCCTCGTACGCCCAGGTCGTGTATCCGAGACCGTGCCCGAACCAGTACGCGGGCGCCCGCCTGCCGCGTCGCGCCCAGGCGCGGTAACCGATGTGCAGACCCTCCGCGTAGTGCAGCCGGCCCGCGGCCGGCCGCGTCCGCGTGACCGGGGCGTCGGCCAGCCGCACGGGCCACGTGGTGGGCAGCCTGCCGCCCGGCTCCACGCGCCCGCAGAGCACGTCGGCGAGCGCACCGCCCGCTTCCTGTCCGGGGAACCAGGACAGGAGCAGCGCGCCGACCTCGTCGCGCCAGGGCAGTTCGACCGGGCCGCCGCTGTTGACGACGGCGACGGTCCGCGGGTTGGCCGCCGCCACCGCCCGTACCAGCGCGTCCTGTTCCTCCCCGAGGGCGAGCGAGGTGCGGTCGCTGCCTTCGCACTCGGTGTGCTCGGTGGTGCCCACCGCCACGATGACCGCATCCGCGGAGTGGGCCGCCGCCACCGCCTGGCTCAGTGCGGTGTCGAGGTCCTCGGCCGGGGGCGCCGCGCTCAGGACCGTCGCGCGTCCCGTGTCCGGGGCGAGCTGCCGGGTGGCCACCACCAGTACCTCGTGTCCCGCGGTCAGCTCCACCTCCGCCTCGGCGGCGGGCGGGTTCACATGCACGACCGCGGGATCGTCCGTCGTACGGGGGAAGTCCCCGTCGAGGACGACGACTTCGTCCACGGTGATCCGCATCCGCCCGAATCCCGCGAGGCCCAGCCGCCAAGGCCCGGACGCACGTGGCTGCAGCCGGGCCCTGAGCTCGACCGTGTGCGCACCGGGGTCCACCGGCGGCTCCAACTGCCGCCCGGACCGGCGGTGTCCGGAGTACAGCGGGCGACCGTTCACATCGAGGACGCGCAGCCGCAGTCCCGGCTGCCCGGTCACCGGGTCCGTGCACAGGTCCGGGTCCAGCGGCGGCGCGGGACACCGCGGTGCGGGGCCCGGCACGTGCACGACACGGGCGCGGCCGCGCAGTGCGGCCCGGATACCGGCCAGGAACGACATCTCCGCGTGCGGGAAGACACCCGCGCTGCCGCCGCCCTGGGTGCGGGTGCGCGCCGCCGGCGCGCCGATGACGGCGACCGTCTTCAGCGCATGCGGGTCCAGCGGCAGCACCTCCCGATTGGTGAGCAGCACCATCCCCGAGGCGGCCGCGCGCCGCGCCAACCGCCGGCTCTCGGTGGACCGTGGCGACGCGGCCAGGTGCCCTGCGGCCCGTGCGGCAGGCTGCTCACCCCGCTGCAGCCAAGCGGCCAGCCGCAACAGCCGGCGCACCTTGTCGTCCACGGCCTCCTGCGACACCTCGCCGTTCTCGACCGCGCGCGACAGGGCTTCGCCCCACGGCCCTTCGGGGCCGGGCATGACCAGATCCAGGCCGGCGGCCGCGGTGTCGGCGGTGGTGCGTACGGCACCCCAGTCCGACACCACGACCCCGTCGAAACCCCACTCGCTCTTGAGCGGGTCCGTCAGAAGCGCGTTGGCGCTCATCGTGGCGCCGTTGACGCTGTTGTAGCCCGCCATGACGAGGCGCGCTCCGGCGGTCACGGCCGCTTCGAAGGGCGCCAGGTACACCTCGCGCAGCACCCGCTCGGCGACGCGGACGTCGACGGTGAGCCGGTCGGTCTCCGCGTCATTCGCCACGTAGTGCTTGGCCGCGGCGGCGACGCCCTGCGCCTGGATCCCGCGGATCAGTGCCGCCCCGGTCCGCCCGGTGAGTTCGGGGTCCTCTGAGAAGCACTCGAAGTGGCGTCCGCCGAGCGGGCTGCGGTGCAGATTGAGGTTGGGCGCGAGCACCACGTCCACGCCCTTGCGCCGGGCTTCGGCGGCGAGCAGCCCGCCGAGGGACTCGACCAGCTCGTCGTCCCAAGTCGCCGCGAGCGCCGAGGCCGAGGGCAGCAGCACGCAGGTGCTGCGTTCGTCCCAGGTCTGGCCGCGGACGCCCGCGGGTCCGTCGGAGAGCACCAACTCCCGCAGCTGCACGGCAGGTTCGGCGTGCGTGCGCCAGGTGGTGGCCCCGGTGAGCAGCCGGACCCTGGCGGCCGGGGTCAGTTTCTCGAGCAACCGGTCGAGTTCCTCGTCGTTCACTCAGACCTCCCTTCGTGGGGTGTGCCGGTCGGCGGATCACGGATCAGCTGTAGACGCCGAACTCGTACAGGGAGTAGCCCCACCCGGTCCCTCGAGCGGTGCCGTGCACGCGGACATAGCGGCCGGTCCCGGAGAGGTCGAAGGAGTCGACGCCGCCGTTGCCGTCGGTGACCTCGCGCAGTGTCTGCCAGTTCTGCCCGTCGTCCGAGGTCTGGATCGTGTAGGCCTTCGCGTACGAGGCCTCCCAGACGAGCTGGACATGCCGGAACGTCGTGCGCGAACCGAGGTCGACGCTCAGCCACTGCGGGTCGGTCCAGTCGCTGGCCCAGCGGGTCGTCGCACCGCCGTCGACGGCGTTCGAGGCCGGGCACGGGCAGTCGCCGTAGCTCTGCTGGAAGGAGGACGCGGTGGCCGGCTTGCCGAGCGCCACATTGGTGCCGCCCGGGGTGGGCGGCACGACCTTGACCGACCGTGTCTCGACGCCCACGTTGCCCCTGCCGTCCTTGACCTTGACGTACACCTTCCAGACGCCGGGCTTGTCGGGCGCGGTGACCTTGAGGCGTCCGCCGCCGAGGTCGGTGTGGGGCAAGGTGGTGAGGTACTTGTTCTGGTCGATGTAGTTGCTGCCCACCTGCACCTCGTACGTCAGCGCGTCGCCGTCGGGGTCGGTGACCTGCGTGTCGAGGGTGAGATCGCGCCCGGCCTCGACCTTCGTGGCATCGCCTTCGACGGTGAACCGGCCGATGACGGGCGGGGTGTTGTCGCCGGACGTGTCGGCTCCGTATGCGCGCTTCAGCGCGTAGTACGACAGCCGCTTCTCCCCGGCGGGCAGCAGGTTGAACCAGATGCCGCCGAAGTCGTATTCGAGGCCGTAGTGGAAGAGCGTGGCGCCGAGCGCGACGCCCTGGTGGTCCTTGATGCAGTTCCAGGCGCGGGTGTACCCCTCGGCCTTGGCGCGGTCGGTGGGCTCCTCGGGCACGCCGTTGATGTCGTCGGGCACCTCCCATTCGCCCGCGGGTCCGCCCTCGGTGACGATGTACGGCTTGCTGTACCCGCCCTGCTCCCAGGCGGACTTGACCTCGCACACGGCGTCGTAGGAGTTCACCGCGTACAGGTCCAGGTCGGGTGCGTTGCGCTTGTAGTAGGGCCAGGCGCCGACCCAGGCGTCCGTGGAGGTCACGGGGTGGTTCGGGTCCACGGCGTGGATCTTCTTGGTGACGTCGTTCACGAAGGCCGTGTACGCGTTGCGCTGGGCTTCCAGCTCGTCGCCGCTGTAGCAGTTCTGCAGGCCGAGCACCGACTCGTTCCCGACGTTCCACATCAGCACGCCCGGGTGGTCCTTGTACTCCTGGACCCACTTGGGGAACTCGTCGAGCATCTGGTTCTTGTACGCGGTGTCCGTCAGGTAGTTGACGCAGCCGCCGCTGCCCGGGCCGCCGCCCGGCTGCAGCCAGAAGCCGGCGATCACCTTGATGCCGTGGGCGGCCGCCGAGTCGAACAGGGGCTTGCTGGAGGCGTCGGTGCCCCAGGTGCGGACGGTGTTGACGCCCATCGATCTCAGGTCGGGCATATAGCGGTCGGCGTCGGCGACCGAAGGCCCCCAGGTGAGGCCCTTCACCTGGTACGGACTGCCGTCGACGGTCAGCTGCCAGTTGCCCTGGCCACCGGTCACCTTCACCACGCTCGGGGCGGCCTCGGCGCTCTGGGCGGGCAGGACGAGTGCGCCGGCGGCGAGCACGCCGGCGGTCAGCGGCGCCGCTATGCGGCGCGCGGGGGTTCGGGGTCGGGTCATCGTTGCCTCTCCGGTACGGATGCGGGTGCTGGGGGGTGCCGCGGGAGCCGGCCCGGGCCCGGGGGGGGGGCGTGGTGCCCGGGCCGGCCCGGTTCAGGGCAACTCGTAGTTCTCGTTCAGGGCGGCCCCGGCTTCGGGGTGCGTCTGGTCGTAGCCGCGTGCGTCGCACTGCAGGGCGCCGACGACGCAGTGGTCGACGAGGGCCTTGAGGGTGCGGTCGTCCCAGGCGTTGAAGAAGTCGTAGTGGAACGACCAGGCCTCACCGGACGAGAGCCGAACGTTCGACAGATCGCCGTTGACGGGGAAGGCCATCTTGAACTCGATCATCGGCAGCGCGACCGGGTGCGAGGCGGGGCAGATGTTGTTGTTCGTGCCGGGGTTCACCACCGGATACGCCATGTGGCTCTGGTGGTTCGGGGTGTCGAGGTACTTGCCGTCCCAGCAACTGGGCGCCTGGAAGCGGATGTTGACCTGGACGTCCTCGCGTTCGGGGCAATCGGCCGGGAAGTCGGTGTTGAAGAAGCTGTCACCGCACTCCCAGCCCTCCACGAACCCCTTGTGGGCGCGGAACTCCTCGCGGCTCTGCAGCGGGCTGCCGACGACATAGCGCAGCCCCTTGGGGAAGGGCCGCACGCTGGTGTAGTCGGTGACGCCGGCCTTGTAGTAGATGACCTGCGGTCCGATCGGCAGGACGGGCCGGTCGCCGTCGAGGAGCGTGGGCATCCAGTACGCCGACTTGTCGCCGGGCGCCAGGCACTTGGTGCCGGCCGCGGAGAGCGAGGCCGTGGTGCTGGCCGCGTCGGTCGTGGTGTTGCCCATGAAGGTGTGGTCGTGGGACTTGCCGGGTTGCTGCGGATAGACGATCGGGTCGTCCGGACGGGTGTGGCTGACCGAGCAGTTGGCCTGGAACTCGTGGAAGTAGCGGTGCGGCGGCTCCTTGGTGGAGGGCTCGACGCCGGTGACGGGCGGGTCGGCCGGTATGTAGCCGTCGCCGTCGGGGTCGTCCGCCGCGGCACGCGTCGAGGCGGCCATCTTGTGACCGGTGTGGGCGGCCTGGGCGATGGGGGCGGCGGCCGGCGCCGCACCGCTCGCGGGCGGACCGTCGACGCTGGCGGCGACACCGCCTATGCCGAGCGTGGTGAGCAGCAGGGCGCCGGCGATCAGACTCCCTGAGAGGACTTTCGATCTCCGTGGCATGGAGACCTCCTGGTCGATGGAAGGACGGTGGGGGTCGGGTTCTCACCCGGGTTGCGCCTTCACAGGGGAAAGCAGGAGAGCGCTCTCCCACTGCGGGAGTGTTGAGGTGGCCGCGTACGGTGTCAAGACATGGGACGGAAGGATCAGCGCGAACCGCAACTGCCTTCACTGCCTGATGCGTTGAGAATGAGCCTGCTGAGGCTCCGGAACGTGCTGCGCCACCTCTTGACGCGGGCTCACCGCACCTGAAGCATGCACGTTCGGAGAGCGCTCCCCCACCCCTGCTCGTTCATTACATGAACCAGGAGAGCCGCCCATGTCCTCAACCACCCCCCTCAACTCCCCAGAGCCGTCGCATGGTTCATCGCTCGGCAGACGCACCGTCCTGGGCGCCGCCGCCACGGCCGCGGTCCTGTCGGCGACCGCCGGCCGCGCCTCCGCGGCACCCGCGCACGCCCCCGCCTCCGCATCCGCATCCGCATCCTCACGAGCGGCGAAGCCCCGGCGCGACCTGCCCGGCGGCGGTGACCTCGGACCGAACGTGATCGTCTTCGACCCGTCGACGCCCGGCATCCAGGCGAGGCTCGACGAGATCTTCCGCGCGCAGGAGTCGGCCCAGTTCGGCACCGGCCGCTACGCCCTGCTGTTCAAGCCCGGTACGTACAACGGGCTCAACGCCCAACTCGGCTTCTACACCTCGATAGCGGGTCTCGGCCTCTCCCCCGACGACACCACCATCAACGGCGATGTGACCGTCGACGCGGGCTGGTTCAACGGCAACGCCACCCAGAACTTCTGGCGCTCGGCGGAGAACCTGGCCCTCGTCCCCGTCAACGGCACCAACCGCTGGGCGGTGTCCCAGGCCGCGCCGTTCCGCCGGATGCATGTGCGCGGGAGCCTCAACCTCGCGCCCGACGGGTACGGCTGGGCCAGCGGCGGCTATATCGCGGACAGCCGGATCGACGGCCAGGTCGGACCGTACTCGCAGCAGCAGTGGTACACCCGCGACAGCTGGGTCGGCGGCTGGGTCAACGCGGTCTGGAACATGGTGTTCTCCGGCGTCGAGGGCGCCCCGGCCCAGAGCTTTCCCAACCCTCCGTACACCACGCTCGACACCACCCCGGTCTCGCGCGAGAAGCCGTTCCTGTATCTCGACGGCAGCGCGTACCGCGTGTTCCTGCCGGAGAAGCGCACCGGTGCCCGCGGGGTCAGCTGGGGTTCGGGCACCCCGCGCGGCACCTCACTGCCGCTGGAGCGGTTCTACGTCGCGCGTCCCGGCGATTCGGCGGCCACGCTCAACCAGGCGCTCGCCCAGGGCCTGCACCTGCTCCTGACTCCGGGCATCTACCACGTCGACCAGCCGATACGGGTGGAGCGCGCGGGCACGGTGGTGCTGGGTCTCGGCTATGCGACGCTCATTCCCGACGGCGGCGCCACGGCCCTGACCGTCGCCGACGTCAGCGGCGTACGCCTGGCCGGTTTCCTGATCGACGCGGGACCCGTCAACTCCGCCACCCTGATCGAGGTCGGCCCGCAGGGCGCGTCCGCCGACCACGCGGCCGACCCGGTCACCGTCCAGGACGTGTTCATCCGCGTCGGCGGCGCGGGCGCGGGCAAAGCGACCACCGGCATGGTCGTCAACGCCCGCCACACGATCATCGACCACACCTGGATCTGGCGCGCCGACCACGGCGAAGGAGTCGGCTGGGAGACCAACCGCTGCGACTACGGGTTGATCGTCAACGGCGACGATGTTTTGGCGACCGGCCTGTTCGTGGAGCACTTCAACAAGTACGACGTCCAGTGGTACGGGCAGCGCGGCCGCACCGTCTTCTTCCAGAACGAGAAGGCGTACGACGCCCCCAACCAGGCCGCGATCCAGAACGGATCGATCAAGGGCTACGCGGCGTACAAGGTGGCCGACTCCGTGACGGAGCACGAGGGTTGGGGCCTGGGCAGCTACTGCTACTACAACGTCGACCCGAGCATCGTGCAGCACCACGGTTTCGCGGCTCCGGTCACACCCGGCGTGCGCTTCCACGGCCTGCTCGTGGTCTCTCTCGGCGGCAACGGCCAGTACGAGCACGTCATCAACGACACGGGCGCCCCGACATCGGGCACGTCGACGGTCCCGTCCACGGTGGTGTCGTATCCCTGATGGTCCACCCGTGTACGGGTGAGCAGCCTGGCTCCCCCGTACATGACTCACGCGCGTGCCGTACCGCCGCACGGCACGCGCGTGAGGGAGTGCGACTCGGCTCAGCTCACGGGCGTGAGCGTGAGTGTCTGCTCGGCGGCGGTGCGCCCGCCGCCGGCCGCGTTGCCCGTGGTGTCGGTCCACGCGCGGGGCGGGGTGGTCTCCACCAGGCGGTCCGCGGCCGCCGACATCCCGATGACCAGGCCGCTGTAGCGGTTGACCAGGCGGTACGTGGCGGTGGGCGCACCATCCGTCGTGGTGGTGCGGATGACGAACCACTGCTGGCCGACGCTCGGACCGCCCTTGGGCGCGGCCGTCACGGTCGGGTCCGCGCCCCAGGCGCGGCCCGCGTTCCTGGCCGAGTCGACACCGAGGAGCTGCTTCGTGGCGGCGTTGGCGATGCGGTACGAGCCGTCACCGTTGGACGTGAAGGTCCACTTGCTGCGGGCGGAGCCGGCGGTGGACAGGGAGGTGGTCCCGGTACCGCGGGTTGCCTGGGCCAGTGCGCGACCGCCTTCACTGCCGATGGTGAAGGTCGCACCCGACTCGACCGGTGCGGCGGGCGAGTCCGTCTCGATCGTGGTGTTGTAGTACTCGCCGCTGCCGCCGCCCGAGCACTGCCAGGAGCAGTAGTTGCGGAAGTTCTTGCCGACGATGGTGGAACCGGTCTTGTTCACCGAGTCCAGCATCCAGCGGTACCAGGACCCCGACTTGTAGGCGCCGGTGTCGCCGATGAGCTTCCACTTCTGCGTGGACAGGTCGTCGGTCGCGTAGAAGCGCTGGGACTCGCTGCTGTCCTGGACGATCGCCTCGGGCGTGCCGATGTACAGGCCGAGGTACGCGTTGTAGGCGATGTTCATCGTCAACAGGTCGGACTTGGCGGGGAGTTCACCGGCAGCCACCTGCTCGGCGACGTTCCCGTCGTTCGCCGGGTCGTAGTCGTTCCCGACGGGCGTGTAGCCCTTGGGGTTCTCGGCGCTGACCGGCTCCATGTTGCTTTCCTTGCCGCCGACCCCGGGCTGCGACCAGGCGCCGTCGTACCACTTCTGCCAGGACCCCGGCGCCATCTTCGCGGACATCGGGGCGCGCGCCACATGGCCGCGGCTGGCGTCGGTCCAGCCGCCGGAGACGCCGCCCTTCGGGATGGGGGGGGAGTTGGAGTTGCCGGAGGAGGAGCCGGACGCGGTGGCGACGAACAGCCGCGCGTCACCGTTGCCGTAGTGGTACAGGTCGTGCGGGAAGGCCTGGTTGTCACCGCGCTTGGTGCTGTACGGCGAGGTCAGGACGTGGTCCTTGATGTCCCAGGTCCTGCCCTGGTCCTTGGAGACGGCGTAGTCGATCGCGTCGTAGTGCAGTCCGTCGTCGAAGGGGCTCGGCGTGAACTCGTTGTGCACCAGGCCGTACCAGTCGCCGGTGTCCGGGTCGACCCAGACACCCATGAGATCGCAGTAGTTCTTCTGCGAGTAGTGCGAGAGGTCGGGGCCGTAGGTGGACTCACGGCCGGTGGGGCTGTTGTTGCAGCGCCAGGTCGTGTCGTCGTTGCGGTCACGTGCGTCGGCCGGGTTGACCGCGCTGCTGAGCTTGGTGTCCAGCTTCGCCGAGTCGAAGTCACGGCCCGTGTGGAACGACCACTTGCGCGGGTCGTTCGCCGCGTACAGCGCGTGCGCGGACTGGTAGTGGAACGTGCCGTCCTTGTCTATGTACGTGCCGGCCGGGGTGTCGTCGGGGTTGGTCCACGTGCCGATCTGCCCGACGTTCACCGCATACGACGGGTCGTCTTCGGCGGCGGCTGCCGTCGGCGACGACAACGCCGCACCTGCCACCAGGGCGGCCACCGCGGCGAGCGCGCCGGCCGTCCGTGCTCTCGTACGAGCGGACATACGAGTTGCCACAGGTACTCCTCGATTCAGGAGAGAGGGGAGGGGGATCGAACCGGCGACCACCCGAGGGCGGTACGCCACTCGAGGACCAGCCAGCCGCGGTGCGGCAGAGCCGGCTCGAGGTGCAGGGGGCCGGCCGCTGACGTCATGGCGGCCGGGACCGGGTCGGCCAACGGCGCGAGCAACGTGGCGCGCACCGCGTCCGGGGCGTGGGGCAGATCGATGCGCGGATGGGCGGGATCGGCGCTGCCGTTGGCAATCGCGAGCCGGAGTGTGTCGCCCGACCGGGACAGCCGCGGGATGAGATGGGGAGCGCCGTCGATCAGCGGAAGCCCGGGGTGATCGCCTTCCAGGAACCGCACCGATGTGTGGAGCAGGCGCTGCCCCCGGTCGCTGCGGGCGAGTCGGTCGGGCACGGTCGCGGCGAGGACCGCGACGCGTCCGCCGAGTGCGTTCACGAAATGGCAGCGGCCGGCGCCCCAGTGACTGTCGTCCGGCGTCAGGATCTCGGTGATCACCTGGGCGCCGGGTACCGGTTCGAGCCGGGCGAGCGCCGGCTGGACGTCGACGCTCACGTATTCGCCCACATCCGCGCCGGCGAGTGCCGTGATCCGCTCGGCCGCGTAAGGGCCGGGCTGTGCCGGTTCCTCCCGGGCGTAAAGCCGTCCGGCCCGCACCCCGAGCAGGTCGGCGAAGCCGCGCTCGGTGAGCAGCTGAGCGGCCACACCGTCCAGGAGCAGCCCGCCGCTCAGCATCGCGCGCAGCTCGTCCTCGCCGAAGGCGTCGACGGCCCGGCCGAACAGCGCCTGGACGGGGGCCGGTCCGGCGGTCACGGGAACCCCGTAGCCGAGCAGGAAGTCCGCCGTGCGCGCAGGATCGGCCTCCAGCTCCTGCCAGCGCCCGCCGGTGGTCCGCAGGTGAGCGGCGGTGTCCGGCTTCCAGGGCAGCCCGATGCCGAGGGAGGCGGACTGTTCGGGGCGCAGCCCGGCGGCCCAGTCGAGCGCGGGCCGTGCGCGGCTCAGAAGCCGGTCGATGCGCGGGAACTGCTCGGCCCGCTCGGCCGAGCTGGGGTGCACGTTCAACAGGAGAGCCTCGGCGCCGGCGAGCTGCGCGGTCACCATTTCGGACCAGGTCTGCGTGTCCGACTTGGACCAGGCGGTGTGCGGCCAGTTCTCGATCTCGGGCTCACAGGCCACATACGGCGGACGCAGCGCGCGCTGTGCCTCGAGGGACCACACGGCCGAGGCCAGGCTCCGGCCCGGAGTGTCGGAGTAGGGCGCGAAGTGCGGCCGCTGGGTGACCTGTTGCCCGATCGACAGCGCGGTGAACAGGGCGTCCCAGTCACGTCCCTCCACGGAGTGCAGGGCCGGCAGCGAACTCATCAGGCCCAGCCGGCCGCGGCCGGCGGAGTTCTCCCGTACGGACTGCGCGAGGCCTTCCGCGACTTCGAGCTGCGCGGTGCGCCAGACCTGCTGCAGCAGGGCGCGCCAGGGATGCGGGCGGCCGGGCGCGGTCACGGCGGCGACCACCTCCTCGCGCGCGACCTGCTCCCCCACCAGCCGGGACAGGCGCTCCATCATCAGCGGCTCGAAGCCGCCGCCCCAGTCCAGCGGCGCGTGGTTGTGGAAGCGGAAGTCGTCCTCGACCCAGAGCACCCGGAAGCCGAGCCGGGCGAAGCGCCCGTAGTGCGCGTACAGCCAGGAGCGCCATGCCGGGCAGGCGAACGAGGCCTGGGCGGCGGCCACTTGACCGGTCGGCGAGACCATGGGGGCGAAACCGAGCCGGTCCCTGCGGCCGCGGTCCGCGTGCCCGACCGTCACCCACGGGTTGAGGCTGACCTCCACGCCCGCGCCCCTCAGGACGTCTCGCGCCTGGGCCGCCGCCGCGAACCAGGTGTCCTCCTCCGCTCCGGCCAGATGACCCGTGTACGCCTCTTCGGCGCCGAGCAGCAGAACGACTTCCGCGACCTCGTTCTCCTGGCACACCTTGGCCAGGTGCCCGGCCCGCTCGGCCAGGTCGTCGCCGGGCCGCAGCTGGTAGCGCAGGTGGTAGCGGGCCCTCGGGCCACGGGGCGTCAACGGCGCACCTTCATCCCTGGTCTCCATCGCCGAGCTCTTTTAGTTCGACTAGAATCTGAAATTAATACGCCCTCGTCAACAGGCTGGAGGCAGGAAGTTATAGCCGCATTCAGGAGCCTCTCGCCGAGGGCCGACCGTTCGCGTACGTTGACCGGGAGTACGGGTGAGGGCGCGAAGAGGGGCCAAGTGAACGTAGATCGACCCAGATCAGGCGTACGGAACGTGGGCGGGGACGGATCGTCCAAGGCACGTGACCGCGCGTCGCTGCGCCGGACCAATCTCGCTCTGGTGCTGCGTCTGTTGCGCGACGCGGGCCCACGGCCACGCACGCAGATCGCGACGGAGACCGGCCTGCCCAAGGCCACGATCACCAACCTGGTCGCGGAGCTGGTGGAGCGCGGTCTCGTGCGCGAAGGGGATTCCGCGCGCGACGGGGCCGTCGGCCGCCCGAGCCGCACCCTCGAGATCGACGGCCGCTCCGTGTGCGGTATCGGCCTGGAGATCAGTGCCGACTACGTCCATCTGATCGCCCTCGACCTGCGCGGCGAGGTCGCCGCCGAACACCGCCTGCCGCTCGACGCCCGGGCCGCCGGCCCGGACGCGGTCCTCGACCGGGCGGCGGAGGCGATCCGCGCCACCCGCCGGACGCTGCACGGACGCAACGCGCAGGCCGTCGCGGTGACGGTCGCCGCACCGGGCGTGATCCAGCGCGACAGCGGAGTCGTCTCCTACGCACCGAACATCGGCTGGCGTGAGGTCGATGTCGTCGGCGGCCTACGGGAGCGGCTCGGCCGCAGCTGTCCGCCCGTCCAGCTGGAGAACGACGCCAAACTCGGCGCCGTGGCCGAGCACTTGGTCGCCGCGCAGGCCGGCATCCACGACCTGATCTATGTGACCGGCGAGACCGGCGTCGGCGGCGGCATCATCTCCGACGGCCGGCTGCTGCGCGGATCGGCCGGATTCGCCGGCGAGATCGGCCATATGCGTCTGGCCCCCGACGGAAAGCCGTGCGCCTGCGGGCGGCAGGGCTGTTGGGAGACCATGGTCGGCCTCAACGCTCTGCTCGAGCACGCGGCCGCACCCGACGACCTCGTACGCGACCCGAGCGTGGACCTGGAGCAGCGCCTCGCGGAACTCAGGCGCCGCGCGGACGCGGGCGAGCCCGCCACCCGGGCCGCGCTCAACAGGATCGCCGACGGCCTCGGCCTGGGGCTGACGGTACTGGCCGATGTGCTCAACCCACGGGCCATCGTCCTGGGCGGCTACTTCGCCTATTTCGGCGACCACTTCATCGCGCAGGTGGAGACCGAACTCACCGCACGCGTCGTGGCCCCCGACGCGGGCGGCTGCACGGTGCTGGCCTCCACCCTCGGGTTCACCGCGGCGGCGCGCGGCGGCGCCCACGCCTCGTTGGACTTCGTGTACCAGGATCCGGGCGGGACGATGGCAACACCGGGGTGAGATACAAGGATCGCAACCCTGGTTTGACGCAGGGGAGTTGACCGGCCGACCCGCAAGCCGGCCGGCCAACCCGGGAGGGACCGCTCAGGAGTTCACCCTTCGCCGGTGCCCGCCCGTACCGGCCCCCCGATCGTCCGTGCCACCGCCGCGGCCATCGCCTCACGCCCGGCGGCCAGGTACTTGCGGGGGTCCACCACCGCGGCGTGTTCGGTGAGATGGTCGCGTATCGCCCGGGTCATGGCGACGTTCAGCGCGGTCCCCACGTTCACCTTGGCGATACCGCCCGTCACGGCCAGGGCGAGTTCGCCGGCCGGGACGCCGGACGAACCGTGCAGGACGAGCGGCACCTTGACCGCCTCGCGCAGAGCGGCGAGCAGCGCGTGGTCGAGCGTCGCCGTGGCCTCGGTCATCGCGTGCGAGCTGCCGATGGCGACAGCCAGCGCGTCGACTCCGGTCTCGGCGACGAACTCCCGCGCCTCGCTGGGCTCGGTGCGCGCACCGGGCGCGTGCGGGTCAAGCGGCGGCCTGCCGTCCTTGCCGCCCACCTCGCCCAACTCGGCCTCGATCCACAGGCCCTGGGAGTGCGCCCAGTCCGCGGCGGCCCTCGTGGCGGCGACGTTCCGCTCGTACGGCAGATGAGCCGCGTCGTACATGACCGAGCTGAACCCGGCAGCCGCGGCCTGCCGCAGCAGATCGTCGCGTTTGACATGGTCGAGGTGCAGGGACACCGGCACGGAGGCGCACTCCGCGGCGGCGACGGCGGCCCGGGCCAGGGGCAGCAATTGCCCCTGCCGGAAAGCGACCGCGTTCTCGCTGATCTGAAGGATCACCGGCGATCCGGCGGCCTCCGCGCCCGCGATGACCGCTTCGACGTGCTCAAGGGTGATGACATTGAAGGCGGCGACGGCCTGCTGCTTGGCCGCGGCCTCGGCGACGAGTGCGCCGGTGGTGGCGAGTGGCATCGAAGTCCCCCTTCCGCCCGGTCAGGCGGAGGCGAGCACGACGGACCGGGTCAGATGCCGCGGCCGGTCCGGGTCGAGACCGCGTGCCGCCGCCACCGCGACGGCCAGACGCTGGGCCCGCACCAGTTCGGCCAGCGGGTCGAGCGTGCCCTCGATCCACAGGGCCCCGGTCGCCCGTACCTGCTCGGCGAGACCCTCCGGCGCCGCACCGAACATCCAGGTCGCCGTGCCGGTGGTGGAGATGGAGATCGGACCGTGCCGGTACTCCATGGCCGGGTACGCCTCGGTCCAGGACAGTGACGCCTCGCGCATCTTCAGGGCGGCCTCCTGGGCGAGGCCGTTGGTCCAGCCCTGGCCCAGGAAGCTGAACTGGGTGCTCTCCACGAGCCCTTCGGGCAACGGCTCGGCCAGCGCCGCGCGCGCGTCGGCGACGGCCTGGGGGGTGTGCAGGCCCAGATGCGCCCGCAGCAGCGTGAACGCGGTGGTGGCGAACCGGGTCTGCACCACCGACTCCTCGTCGGCGAAGTCGAGCACCACCACGTCGTCGGCGGCCGTCATCACGGGCGTGTGCGGGTCGGCGGTGATCGCGGTCGTCCGCGTGCTCCCGCGCAGCCGCGCGAGCAGTTCGAGCACCTCGGTGGTGGTGCCGGACCGGGTCAGGGCGATCACCCGGTCGTACGTGCGGCCCACCGGATATTCGGATGCAGCGTAGGCGTCCGTCTCCCCCAGGCCCGCGCTCTCGCGCAGGGCGGCAACGGACTGCGCCATGAAGTACGAGGTCCCGCAGCCCACCAGGGCGACCCGCTCCCCCGTCGCGCCCAGCACCTGGCCGTGCCCGGCCGCAGCTTCGGCGGCCCGCTCCCAGCAGTCGGGCTGGCTGTTCAGTTCCGCCTCTATGTGGCTCATGCCCACTCCGCTCATCAGAATGATTGTTCCTGCAAGTTAAAGCCTTGTTTCAAACATAATCAAGCATCGAGGTGTGCGTTAAGGTCATCCCGGACGGTGCGTGTCACGCATCGACGGACCGACAGGGAGGCTGTGGATGTCACGCGAGGCGCGCTGGCAGGCACTCCTGGAACTACTCGTGGAACGCGGCCGCCTGGACGTCGAAGGCGCGGCGAAGGAACTCGACGTGTCCGCCGCGACCATCCGCCGCGACTTCGACCAGCTCGCCGAGCAGCAGATGCTGGTGCGCACCCGCGGCGGCGCCCTCGTCCACGGCGTCTCGTACGAGCTGCCGCTGCGCTACAAGACGGCGCGGAAGGTCTCGGAGAAGGAGCGCATCGCCAAGGCGGTGGCCGGTCTCATCACGCCGGGCGAGGTCGTCGGCCTGACCGGCGGCACCACCACGACCGAGGTGGCGCGCGCCCTGACCCTGCGGCCCGACCTCGCGGACGGCGCACCGGCGTTGACCGTGGTCACCAACGCGCTCAACATCGCGAGCGAGCTGGCCGTCCGCCCCCAGTTCAAGATCGTGGTGACCGGCGGCGTGGCCCGCCCTCAGTCCTACGAGCTGGTCGGCCCCCTCGCAGACGGCGTCCTCGACCAGATCGCGCTCGACGTCGCGGTGGTCGGCGTGGGCGCCTTCCACGTGCGGCACGGCGCCAGCGCCCACGACGAGGGCGAGGCCGGCATCAACCGTCTGCTGTGCGAACACGCCGCGCGCGTCGTGGTGGCCGCCGACTCCACCAAGCTGGGCGAGCGCGCCTTCGCCCGTATCTGCACGACCCAGCAGGTGGACGTCCTGGTGACCGATACGGGCCTGTCCCCGGAAGCTGCCGCACAGTTCTCCGACGCGGGCGTGGAAGTCCGCACGGCCTGACGGCCGCCGCGAGGCGTGCCACGACCTGCCGGCTGCCGCGAGGTGTACGGCCCGGAAGCAGTCACGCTCCCGGGCCGCTCCGGTGCTCAAACCCTCGTCTGACCGGTGTCGAAGTACCTGACGAGGTCCGCGTCGAGGGGCGGGACGTCGTACGGCGTACCGCCGTCGCGGAGCGAACGGGTGGCGAGCTCGCCCGCGGCCACGCTCATCCGGGCCGCGACCGGAGAGGTGTCGGTGACGCCGCCCTCGCGGACGAAGCGGCAGAACTCCTCGATGATCCGGCCGTCCGCGCCGCCGTGCGAGCCGTCGGCCGTCGGGACGCGGTGCACCACGTCGGCGTCCGCGCGGTAGCCGCTCGGCCCGGTGTTCCAGACACGGATCTCGTCGCCGGGCCGGTCCCCGAAGTTCTCCAGACGGCCCTCGGTCCCGATGACCGTGTAATTGCGGAAGTAGTCGGGACTGAAGTGGCACTGCTGGTACGCGGCGATCACCCCGTTGTCGAGGCGCATGTTCATCACCGACACGTCCTCGACGTCGACGACGTGGTGCAGGTCCTTGCGCGCCGTCGGCGGCCAGTCGAACTCCTTCAGCCAGCCGTCCGGGCGCGGGGTGCCGGGGGCGCGGCGGGGCAGGTCGCCGTAGACCATCAGGTCGCCGAGTGCGTTGACCCGGCTGGTGTAGCCGCCCGCGAGCCAATGCACCACGTCGATGTCGTGGGCGGCCTTCTGAAGGAGCAGCCCGGTGGTACGGCGACGGTCGGCGTGCCAGTCCTTGAAGTAGTAGTCGCCGCCGTACGACACGAAGTGCCGTACCCAGACCGTCTTCGGCTCCCCGATGTCGCCCCGCGCGATCAGATCGCGCATGGTGCGCACGACGCCCATGTGCCGCATGTTGTGGCCGACGTAGAGCCGGGTGCCGGTCTTGTACGCGGTGCGCAGGATCTCGTCGCATTGCTCGGTGGTGATGCCGAGCGGCTTCTCCACGAAGGCCGCCTTGCCCGCGCTCAACGCGTCGCAGGCGATGGCCTCGTGAGTGTCGTCCGGGGTGGCGACGATCACGGCGTCGAGGGTGGGGTCGTCGAGGAGACGACGGTAGTCGTCGACGGCGGTGGCGCCCTCGTACCGGTCCGGGACTCCCGCGCGTACGGCCGGATCCGTGTCCGCGACCGCGGCCACCACAAAGCCGCGGCCCGGCCGGTGGGCGGCGTCGGCGATGCTGGCGCGCAGGCCGAGGCCTATGACGCCGATACGGAGATCTTCGGTCATCACTTCGAGCCCTTCGCGATGGCGTCCTCGAACTCGCCGCGGATGGCGTCCCCGCCGTCGCGCAGCCACTTCTTCAGCGACTCCTTGTAGGTGGACAGCGGCTTGCGCCCGGCGACGATGTCCTTGATGTCGTCCTCGAGATCCGAGCGCAGGGACTGCCACTTCGCGGCGTACGTGTCGGAGTAGAAGCCGATGGTCGGGTCGGCCTGGGCGATCTTCAGGAGTTCGGTCTGCGTCTCGTGGATGGAGCGCGTGACCTCAGGCTTGCCCGGGGTGTAGAGGGTCTCCGGGGTGTTGCCGAGGAACTGCAGCGGGTCGAACGTGGTCAGCGCCTCGCCCTCGCCCTTGGGCGTGAGCGTGACGTCGCCGTCCTTGGTCCGGGTGTGGTGGGTGCCCTCGATGCCGTTGCCGAGGAACAGCCGCTCCTCGCTGCCGAAGGGGGCGTTGAGGTAGTCCATGACGGCGAGCAGCGTCTTGATTCGGCTCTTGTCGGCCTTCTTGCTGATGCCGACGAAACCGACGGAGCCGATGCCGAGGTTGTACTTCGGGCTCGCGCCGCTCTCGGCGGCGAAGGGCACGATGACCTCCATCGGCCAGTCGTACATCTTGGTGTCGCTGAGCAGGCCGGGGAAGGACTGGACGTGCGCGCCGAGGTAGCCGCCGCCCATCTTCTCGAGCGTGGTGCGCAGGTTCGGGTCGGGCCAGAACAGATCCGCCTGCCGGCACTTGAGAGCGAACTCGATCGCCGCGAGGTACTCCTCGGTCTCGTAGCGGGCGGTCAGCTTGCCTTCCTTGAGGGACCACACGTTCGGGGCGCCGTACCACTGGCTGAACATGTGCACATGGTTCACGTAGGCCGGTTCGAGCACGTACTTCCTGCGCTTGATGTCGAGCAGGTCCTTGCCCTTGGCCAGGAAGTCCTCGGCGTCGTCGAAGCGCACACCGCCGACGGGCTTCCAGAAGTCCGAGTTGGCGACATAGACCTGGCCGAAGCGGCCGTACGGCACAGCCGTGCCCCAGATCTTGCCGTTGATGACGGCGGTCTTCCAGGCGAAGTCGGGGATGTTGGCGAGGTTCGGGAACTCCTTCACCGCATCGCCGGAGAGGTACGACGTGAGGTCGTGGAAGCGGGCCTCCAGGAGCTGCGGCACATTCTTCAGACCCTGGTTCGGCGGGAACCACACGAGGTCCGGCAGATCGTCGCTCGCGGTGAGGGCGTTGAGCTTGGTGCGGTAGACGTCGTCGTCGCCGAGGCCGTTGACGACGGTCATCCTGAACTCGGAGCCCAGCTGCTTGTTGAGCTCCTGCCAGTAGGCGTTGCGGCCCATGGCCGGCGGCGCTGTCGTGAACGTCTCGGTGAGCGCGGTGATCGGCTTGCCGTCGCCGGGGGTCTTCGCGACGGACTTCACCAGCTTCTTCGGGTAGCGCAGATACGCCGGGTCGAGGCCGTCGGCGTTGCCCGCGAGGTCCGGTGCGGCCACGTTCGCCGCGATGTACGTGGGCAACTTGACCTTGGCCGACTTGGCGGCGCCGCCCTTGCCGGACGCGGCGCCTGAGCCGCAGGCGGTGAGCAGGGAACCGCCGGCGACCGTGAGGCCCGCGAGGCCGGCGGCGCCGAGGAAGCCGCGGCGGTTGAGGGAGGAGGACATGGGTGGGAACTCCTTGTGGGGTGCGGGGAGATGATGCGGTGGCTCGTCCGAGGAAAGGGCGGTCCGACGAGAGGGCTCAGCCCTTGACCGCGCCGGTGAGGACGCCCTTGGTGAAGTGCCGCTGCAGGAAGGGATAGACGGCGATGATCGGCACGATGGCGAGGAGCAGCACGGCCATCTGCGTGGCGCTGGACGGCGGCAGGCTGGAGACGCCCATGGCCGACTCGTTGATGGTGTCGCCCTGCAACACGTAGGAGCGGAGCACCATTTGGAGCGGGAGCTTCGCGCCGTCGTTGATGTAGAGCATCGCGTTGAAGAAGTTGTTCCAGTACGACACCGCGTAGAACATGCCGACCACCGCGAGCACGGCCTTGGACAGGGGCAGCACGATCCGCCACAGGACGGTGATCTCACCGGCGCCGTCCAGGCGGGCCGCCTCGTGGAGTTCGTCGGGGATGCCCTGGAAGAAGGCGCGGACGATCACGATGTTGAAGGCGTTGAGCATGATCGGCACGATCAGCGAGGCATAGCTGTCGATCATGCCGAGCTGGTCCACCACCAGGTAGACGGGGATGATGCCGGGGGTGAACAGGAACGTGCCGAGGACGAGGAAGAGGATCGGCTTGCCGGCCACCGTCCCGGGCCGGGACAGGCCGTAGGCGAGGGCGATCGTGCACAGCAGGCTCAGCGCGGTTCCGACCAGGGTGACACCGATGCTGACGAGGGCGGCCCGGGTGACCACTCCCCCGGACAGGACCGCTTCGTACGCCTGGAGCGTCGGCTCCGTCGGGAACATGACGTACCCGCCGTTGGCCGCGATCTCCTCCTTGCCCGCGAGGCTGGTGCCGAGCGCGATGAGGAAGGGGTAGCCGACGGCCACCACGATCGCACCGAGCACGAGGACCTTGAGGCCCTGCCCGTACCAGGTGGGGCGCTCCATCCAGGGCGGTCGCCCGTCGGTGCGGCCCTTGAACGCGTCCGTGCGGCGCTTGAACAGGCTGATGGCGGGCGTGGTCATCGGTAGACCCCCTGCTCTCCGAGGCGGTGGGCCACCTTGTTGGCGACGACGATGAGGACGAAGCCGATGACGCCCTTCATCAGGCCGGCGGCGGTGGACATGCCCCAGTCGCCGTCGACGACGCCGTGGTAATAGACGTACGTATCGAGGACTTCGGCGGCGTCGGCGCCGACCGCCTCGCGCTGCAGCAGGATCTGCTCGAAGCCGACCGAGAGGATCTCGCCGAGCCGCAGGATGAGCATCAGGACGATCGTGGGGCGGATGCCCGGCAGCGTGACGTGCCACATCCGGCGGACCCAGCCGGCCCCGTCCATCGCGGCCGATTCGTACAGGCCGTTGTCGATGGAGGCCATCGCCGCGAGGAAGATGATCGCGCCGTAGCCGGCGTCCTTCCAGATCATCTGCGAGGTGAGCAGGAACGTGAAGGTGTCCGGGTTGGTCATCAGGTTGCCGGCCCCGATGCCGTGCTCGGCGAGGTAGCCGCTGATGGTGCCCGCGCCGCCGAAGACCTGCTGGAACATGGCGACGACCACGACCCAGGACAGGAAGTGCGGCAGATACACGATGGTCTGCATGAACCGCCGGGTGCGGTTGCTGATCAGGGAGTTGAGCAGCAGCGCGAGCGCGATCGGTGCCGGGAAGAACAGCAGCAGCTGTACGGCGGTGATCTCCAGGGTGTTCCAGACGGAGGACCAGAACTCGGGCTGTTCCAGGAGGGCCGTGAAGTTCGTCCAACCGACGAACGGGCTCTCCTTGAACCCGAGATACGGCTGGTAGTCCTGGAAGGCGATCGTGTTGCCGGCCAGCGGCAGATAGAAGAAGACGGCGAAGTACACAACGCCGGGGATGCACAGGAGCAGCAGGGCGCGGTCCCGCTTCAGCCGCGCACGCAGCGGCTTGCGGACGGTCGGCGCCCGCTTCCCGCCGCGGGCGGGTGGTGCCGGCTTGCGCGCCGAGTGCCCCGTCGGGGGCGGAACTTGAGGGGTTGACGTGTCCGAGCGGGTCGAAGCGGACGCAGCTGTCGGCACATTCACCTCCTGCGTCGAGTGGGGGCGTGGGGTGACGCTCGGGGCATGGGGCGGCTGACGCCGATGCACGCATGCCTGCCGTGCGCGGAAAACCAGGGCCACTGCGCCGCCGGGGTCTCCGGGCTGCGCGACCATGGGAATCTTGCAGCCTGAAAACACTCGATGACAAGAGATGCTCGAAGGATCTTTCTTTTTTACATTTTCGCGCACAGTCTGCGCAGGTGATGAAGGGTGGCCCGGGCGGGGCACCGGGGTTCCGTTGCCCCGGCGGGCGGGGGGC
The DNA here is from genome assembly GCF_016464295.1 of Streptomyces sp. N35. Taxonomy (NCBI): domain Bacteria; kingdom Bacillati; phylum Actinomycetota; class Actinomycetes; order Kitasatosporales; family Streptomycetaceae; genus Streptomyces; species Streptomyces sp. N35. Next base: position 67,664 of record NZ_JAEIMH010000016.1, read on the forward strand.
GCCGCCGGTATTCCGGTACGCGAGCCGGGCAGGGAACCCCTCGGCTACCCGAGGACCTCCATCACCGTCCCGGCGCCGACCGTGCGTCCGCCCTCGCGGATCGCGAAGCCGAGGCCGGACTCCAGCGGTACGTCACGTCCCAGCTCGACCGTCATGGTGACGGTGTCGCCGGGCCGCGCGACCGCCGCGTCCCCGAGGTCGATGTCGCCGACCACGTCCGCGGTGCGGATGTAGAACTGCGGCCGGTAGCCGGTCGTGAGCGCCGTCGTACGACCGCCCTCGCGGCCGGACAGCACGTACACCTGCGCGCGGAACCGGCGCGCGGGCTGCACGCTGCCGGGCGACGCGACCACGTGCCCGCGTCGCACCGCGTCGCGGGGCACACCGCGAAGGAGCAGCGCCACGTTGTCGCCGGCCTGCGCCTCGTCCATCGGCTTGCCGAAGGTCTCCAGGCCGATGACCACCGACTCCACCTGCGCACCGAGCACCTGCACCCGGTCGCCGACGTGGACGGTGCCGCGCTCGACCGCGCCCGTGACCACCGTGCCGCGACCGGTGATGGTCAGCACGTTCTCGACGGACAGCAGGAACGGCGCGTCGACATACCGCTCCGGCATCGGGACGTACGTGTCCACCGCGTCGAGCAGCGCCTCGATCGACGCGGTCCAACGCGGGTCGCCCTCAAGGGCCTTGAGCCCGGACACCGGCACGACCGGTACCGCGTCCCCGTCGTACCCGTTCCGCGCGAGCAGGTCGCGGACCTCGAGCTCGACGAGCTCGATCAGCTCCTCGTCGCCGGCGTCGGCCTTGTTGAGGGCCACCACGATGTGGTCCACCCCGACCTGCCGCGCGAGCAGGACGTGCTCGGCGGTCTGCGGCATGATCCCGTCGGCCGCGGAGACGACGAGGATGGCCCCGTCGAGCTGGGCGGCGCCGGTGACCATGTTCTTGATGTAGTCGGCGTGGCCGGGCATGTCGACATGCGCGTAGTGCCTGGTGTCGGTCTCGTACTCGACGTGCGCGATGTTGATGGTGATACCGCGCGCGGCCTCCTCCGGGGCCTTGTCGATCCGGTCGAACGGAACGAACGTGCCGGTCCCCCGCGCGGCGAGCACCTTGGTGATCGCGGCGGTGAGGGTGGTCTTGCCGTGGTCGACGTGGCCCATGGTGCCGATGTTGAGGTGCGGCTTGGTGCGCACGTATGCCGTCTTGGGCATGGCTTGTCCTTCTGGAACTCCCCTGGGAGCAGGGGGGATTGACGGCCTTCCGCACCGGTTGTCAGCCGGCCTGCCTCATGCGGCGGCGGAAGGCGGGGACCCCTCGGATCGGACCGACCCTCCCCCTCTGGGGTCCGCCGGAGAATGTCCGAGGAGGGTCAGCGTCGGACGCCGTCGAAGGCGTCGGCCAGAAGATCGGCAGCCAGGCCTGCGGCTGCGCCGGCTGCGTCGAGTGCAGCGGCCCGGAAACCGGCAGCCCGAGCGGCGCCCGCGACTGCGGACGGAGCTGCGAAGGTGGCGTGCCGGAACATGCTGTGATCTTCTACCGTCGGCGCACGCGCGTCCAACGATTTATCGTCAGCCGTGTTTTCAGGGGGAGTTGGCATGCCGAACCGCTGGGTCGGAGTGACCGTCGACTGTCTGGACGTGGAGCGCGTGGCGGCGTTCTGGAGCGTCCTGCTCGACCGTCCGAAGGGCCCGTCGATGCCCGGCTGGATCTATCTCGGCCATGTGGACGACCCGCAGCCGCGGCTTGTCTTCCAGCCGGTGACCGAGCAGCGGCAGGGCAAGGTACGGCTCCATCTGGACGTACTCGTGGACGATATCGACGAAGGGGTGGCCCAAGTCCTCGCTCTCGGTGGCACGTTCACCGGGGAGCGGCACGACTACGACGAGGGTGTGGTCCTGGTCATGGCCGATCCCGAGGGTCACGAGTTCTGCCTGTCGCAGTTCTACTGAGCCGTTGCCGATCCCCTGCGCCGGTCCCGATCCCCTGCGCCGTTACCGATCCTCCGCTGAGCCCCTACCGGCGCCCGATGTTCTTGAGGGCCTCCCGCACGGACAGCGGCGCGAGACGCCGCTCATGCTCGGTCACGAAGTCCCGTACGGCCTGCGCATCCGTCTTCGCGTACTCCCGCAGACACCAGCCGATCGCCTTGCGGATGAAGAAGTCCGGGTGGCCGCCCTGCCGCAGGCAGTAGCCGAAGAGGCGGTCGGTGTCGGTCGCGGCCTTGGAGCGCAGCTGGTGCAGCAGAGCGGTACGCGCGATCCAGAGGTCGTCGTCCTCGATCCACTCGTCCATATCGCTCTTGAGCCGCGCGTCCGCCGCCACGAGCCCGCCGACGACATGGGAGGCCAGCGCGTCGACCGTGTCCCACCACGGGACGGTGGAGACCAGATGCCGGGCGACCGGCAGGAAGCCCGACGAGCAGGACTTCACGTACCGGCGCAGATAGTCGACGGCGAAGTAGTGGTACTCCCGCTCGGGAAGCTGCCAGGCGCGCAGCGCGACGGCCGTGCAGTCCGTCTCGTCCGGCCGCGGCAGCCCTTCCAGCACGGTCCTGGAGAGCGCCTTGCGCTCGGGGGACGGAATCCCGAGAAAGGGAGCGACCCCTTTCATATACGCGGCCATCCGCTCACCGCTCTGCGCATCCGCGCCCTTCCCGTACGCCGGAACCAGGCGTTCCAGTACGAGGTCGGCCAGGTCACTGGCCGGAATCGGAAGTGAACCTGACGCGGAGGCCGCGGCACGCCGAGCACCCATGACACGTACCTCATGAAGTGATGAGACAGAGACAGCACAGTCCTGAGACAGGGATGAGACGCAGACTACGGCGATCAGTGCGGTTTGTCGGTTAGTCTCCCCGGATGTTGGACTCCGTCACGCGACCTGCGGCGAGCTCCCCGCTCGTGGCGCCTGCCCCCGGCGATGCGGCGTTTGCCGTCCGCTGCGGCAGAGCGCTGCTCTCGCCGTGGTCGCGGCTCGGGCTGCTCGTGCTGCTGCTCGCGGCCGCGGGTGCCGGCGTCCTCGTCCTGGAACCCCAGCGGCTGCTCGCCGAGGGCTGGCCGCCGCAGGTCGGCGGCGCGGCCGCGGTGGTGCTCTTCGCCGTCGCGTACGGCGTGTGCACGGCGGCCTTCGTTCCCCGGCCGCTCCTCAATCTCGCCGCCGGTGCGCTCTTCGGCGCACAGGCGGGACTCGTGGGCGCGATCGCCGGAACGGTGCTCGGTGCGGGCATCGCTTTCGGCCTCGGCCGCCTGCTCGGGCAGGACGCCCTGCGTCCGCTGCTGCGCGGCCGTATCGTCCACGCCGTCGACGGACAGCTCAGCCGGCACGGCTTCCGCTCGATGCTCGCGGCACGTCTCTTCCCCGGCGTTCCCTTCTGGGCGGCGAACTACTGCGCGGCCGTCTCCCGTATGCGCTGGACCCCGTTCCTCCTGGCCACCGGGCTCGGCTCGATCCCCAACACCGCCGCCTACGTCATCGCCGGCAGCCAGGCGTCGACGCCCACCTCCCCCGCGTTTCTCATCGCGATGGGCTTCATCACCGTGACGGCCCTCGCCGGGGCGATCGTCGCCTGGCGCAAGCGCCACCGGCTGCGCGGCCACTGATCCCGGGCCGGGTGCGCGCGGACCGCGGGCCGGGGTGAGCACCGCGTCCGGGCCGGGGCGCGCACGGAGCGCCCGCCCGATGACGCTACGCTGCACGGGGCAACCGCATGATCACCCGAGAACCCTCACGTTCGATGTACGGGGATCATCGGCCGCCCAGGACCACAGCCCCCGCAGCGCCTGGCCCGCACCTATGCCGGTCGGCTCGAGACCAGTACTTGGACGGCGTAGTACATGTCTTGGTTCGAATCCCTGATCCTCGGACTCGTCCAGGGACTCACGGAGTTCCTCCCGATCTCCTCCAGCGCCCATCTGCGCCTGACCGCCGCGTTCGCCGGCTGGCACGACCCGGGCGCGGCGTTCACGGCGATCACCCAGATCGGCACCGAGACCGCCGTCCTGATCTACTTCCGCAAGGACATCGCGCGCATCGTCTCGGCCTGGTTCCGCTCGCTCACGAACAAGGAGCTGCGCGGCGACCATGACGCCCAGATGGGCTGGTTCGTGATCGTCGGTTCGATCCCGATCGGCGTCCTCGGCGTCACGTTCAAGGACCAGATCGAGGGCCCCTTCCGCGATCTGCGGCTGATCGCCACGACCCTGATCGTCATGGGCATCGTCCTCGGCATCGCCGCCCGCCTCGCGGCCCGCGACGAGACCGGCGCCCGCCACCGCGCGGTCAAGGTACGCAAGACGCTCAACGACCTGGGCGTCAAGGACGGCCTCATCTACGGCCTCTGCCAGGCCATGGCCCTGATCCCCGGCGTCTCCCGCTCGGGCGCCACGATCAGCGGCGGCCTCCTCATGGGCTACACCCGCGAGGCAGCCGCCCGCTACTCGTTCCTCCTCGCGATCCCCGCGGTCCTGGCCTCGGGACTCTTCGAGCTCAAGGACGCGGGCGAGGGCGGCCATGTCTCCTGGGGCCCGACGATCTTCGCAACGATCGTCGCTTTCGTGGTGGGATACGCCGTTATCGCATGGTTCATGAAGTTCATCACGACCAAGTCCTTCATGCCCTTCGTCTACTACCGCGTCGCCCTCGGCATCCTGCTGTTCGTGCTGGTGGGGATGGGTGTACTGAGCCCGCATGCGGGCGAATCGGCGGGCTGACCGGGACAGTTGGCGGGCTCACCGGGGGCCTTGAAGCCTGCACCTGCGGCGGCGCCGACGGCGTCCACCTGGGACGGACGGATGGCGCCCCGAGAACCGAGGAGCGCCATCCCATGCCCTGCCGCAGGGCGGTGTGCACCTAAGGGGTGCGCAGTGCCCGCCACGTATTGGGGCCGACGATGCCGTCCGCGGGGAGCCTGTTCGCCCTCTGGAAGCGCTCGACCGCCGACTCCGTGCCGGACCCGAACTGGCCGTCCACGCCGGAGGAACCGACGGAGTATCCGGAGAAGATCAGCAGGGCCTGGATCTCCCTCACCTTGTTGCCTGTGTCCCCGCGGTCGGCGTAGGTGTTCTGAAGGTGGTAGCCACAGTAGTACCCGATGAAGTCTTCAAGGGTGCAGCGGACAGCGGCGGGACTCACGGTGGCCGCCGCCGCTGCGGGAGCGCCGACGAGTCCCGCCATGAGGACTGTTGCCGCCACGGCGAACGAGGCAGCCAAGGTACGAGGCCTGGTAGCGCGCACTGGTCTCCTTCGAAGTCGATGGACACGCGTGGAGGAGATTCCGCGACGTGCTCATGTCAAGCGACGGGAGACTAGCCACCTCCTGTGATCTCCAGATAGGAGAAATGCGCAGGCTGAAGGAGATCGCACGGTGACGACGCGGGGATTTCCGGAACGGGGCTGAGCGCGAGCACCGCGCTACGGGTCGGCGCTCGCCGAGGACCCGCTACCCCTGGTCGCAGTCGAAGAGCCCCAACTGCCCCGCCGTCCGGGACGCGCCCCCGCCACCCACGTCGAGGACCGTCTGTCCCGGCAGCGGAGGCGCGACCGGTGCCTTCAGGCTCCCCGGGCACGAAGTGAGTCCGTGCCGGAGCGTGGACGGAGGGTCGTGGCGGGCGAGCACGCCACCGACGACGGCGATCGAGCGGGCGCAATGCGGGCACGGACGGCGCGGGCTACGACTCATGGTCCGTAGCCTCTCAGGCCGGCGTCAGGTGCGCAGAGCAGGCCGCCGCGTACTCACCCCCGCTCGACGCCCGCCACCTCCATCACCAGCTCCACCGCCCGGTCGAGCACCCCGACCTCACGGCTCGTCAGGTTCGGGTCGGCAGCCCTGCGCAGCCGGGCCTGTGCCAGGAAGCCGGTGCCGGCGTCGCCCAGGTCGACCGTCCGGTCGCGTCGCTCGAGCATCGCGGTCAGGCCCGCCCGCGCGACGGAGGCCTCCACGCCGGGGGTCACGGCCACCTGGGCCAGAATCAGGGCCGACATGGCCCAGTCGAGACCGGGCGGGCCCTCTTCGACATTGCCCCAGTCGATCACCATCGGCCCGCGGGGTGTGAGCATCACGTTGTCCGGGTGCAGATCGAGGTGGAGCACCCGCTGGTCCGCGTCGTCCGAGAGCCTGGCCGGGATCGTATGGAGCCGGCGCAGCAGCGCCGCCAGCATCACGCCGGCCGCTTTGCCGGTGATCCCCCCTTGCCACAGCGCCTCGCGCATCGAAGGTCCGGACAGGCGCTCCATCACCAGATCGCTGCGCTTCGAGGCGAGGTCCCCGGCGGCGGTGAGCGGGCGCAGTTTCGGCACCGGATACCCGTGCTCGGCGAGGTACGCCATCACGACCGCTTCCGCCGCCGCGTCACCACCGCCCCGGTACCGGCGCAGCACCCAGGCGTCATCCAGCGCGTACACATCGGCCGAGCGACCGACGCCCAGCAACTCCTCCGCATCCATGCCACAAAGCGTACTGATGACGCGCCCCCGCCCGAGCCGCTCCGGACATCTCGGCTCCGACCCGCCGCCCCTCAGCCGGGACGCGTGTCCTGCGGTGTCAGCAACGTCTCGTAATGCGCGGACCGTTCGTCGAAGCGGGCCAGGACCGCTCGTGCCTCCGCTGGTACGTGGGCGACTTCGTAGTCGTCGCCGACGAACTGCCGTACGGCGTCCAGTGAGTCGAAGTACATGATCGTGGAGAACTCGACCTCGCCATCGATCTCACCCTCGCCCTCGCCCTCGGCGAGCGGGCGGCGCAGCAGGTAGGCACCGTGGTAGCCGGGGAGTTCGCGCTCGGCGATCGCCGGCAGGACCTGTGTGCTGACGATGGATTCGTACGCGTCGGCGTTCCCGGGAGTCGTCCACCCTCGCCAGATTCGAACGATCATGAGCTCAGGATAACGACAGACACCGACACAGGGTCACACAACTTCCTTACCGTTCCGTGGTGTTGAGGCGCCGCACCCCCATCCCCTCCCGCACCGCTTGCCATCGAGTGCACTCCAACTCCTAGACTCACGGCCCCACCCACCCCGGCCCCGACGGAGTCCCACCATGCGCTACCGCGTTCTCGGCAAGACCGGTATCGAGGTCAGCACCCACTGCCTCGGCACCATGATGTTCGGTGCCGTCGGCAATCCCGACCACGAGGACAGCGCACGGATCATCCACGCCGCGCTCGACGCCGGGATCAACTTCGTGGACACCGCCGACATGTACTCGGCCGGCGAGAGCGAGGAGATCGTCGGGCAGGCGCTCAAGGGGCGGCGCGATGATGTGGTGCTCGCGACGAAGGTGCACTTTCCGCTCGGGGAAGGGCGCAACCGGAGCGGGAATTCGCGGCGTTGGATCGTCAGGGCCGTCGAGGACAGCCTGCGGCGTCTGGACACCGACTGGATCGACGTCTATCAGGTACACCGGCCCGACCACAGCACCGACATCGAGGAGACCCTGTCCGTCCTGAGCGATCTGGTGCGGGCGGGCAAGATCCGCACGTTCGGGTGCTCCACCTTCCCGGCCGAGGAGCTCGTCGAGGCGCACCACGTCGCCGAACGGCGCGGTCTGATGCGGCTGCGCACCGAGCAGCCGCCCTACTCCCTGCTCGCGCGCGGGATCGAACGGGCCGTGCTGCCCACCGCACAGCGCCTCGGCATGGGGGTGCTGACCTGGTCTCCGCTCGCGTCCGGGTTCCTCTCGGGTGCGCAGCGCGCGGGCCGGCCCGTGGACCTCACCACCGGCCGCGCCAAGCTCACCCCGCACCGCTTCGACCCGGCCGTCCCGGGCAACGCGGCGAAGTTCGCGGCCGTCGAGCAACTCGTCGCGCTCGCCGAGGACATCGGCTGCACCCTGCCCGAACTCGCCGTCGCGTTCCCGCTCGTCCACCCCGCCGTCACCTCGGTCATCATCGGCCCGCGCACGATGGACCAGCTCACTTCGCTGCTCGAGGGAGCCGAGCTGCTGCTCGACGACGCCGCGCTCGACCGTATCGACGAGATCGTGGCGCCCGGCACCGATCTCTACCGGGCCGACGGCGTCTGGCAGCCGCCGGCCCTCACCGACCCCGCCCTGCGCCGTCGCCCGACCGGTGAACGGGCGGCCACGCGCTGATCGTTCACCCGGCCGGAACAAGGAAATCTCCCTTGCCGCGCCGCCCCACCATGCAACGACACCGCCGTCCCCGACCTGCCCGCCACCTGATCCCTGCACGCCTCTTGGCTACAGCACCGGCGCCCCCGAGACTGACCCGATGACGCAGCGCGTGGATCTCTCGAATCTGATGGACCGCTTGGCCATCGACTCACTGATCACCGATTACGCCAACATCGTCGACGACGGCGACTGGGCCGCGTATCCCGGGATCTTCACTCAGGACGGCCGGGCCGACTACAGCTCCTCCGGTGGCGAGGAGGGCACGGCACAGGAGATGGCCGCCTGGCTGGAGCAGACGCTGCAGCTGTTCGCGATGCGGCAGCACCTGATCGTCAACCGGAAGATCCGTTTCGAGGTCCTCGACGGCAACGCCGGTGACACGGCCGCCGCCCAGGCCGACATGTACAACCCGATGCGGATGGGCGACGACGGCGGCCCGCCGGACCTCGAATGCGGCGCCCGCTACACCTTCACCTTCCGGCGTACGCACGCGGGCTGGCGCATCTCGAGACTCACCGTCCACGAGAAGTGGCGCCGCATGAAGCCGCCCACCAGGGAAGGCCTCGACTAGGCGGTGCTCTGCGCCACGGAAGCTGCCGTCAACGTTCTCCGGCCGTTCCGGGCAGGCCCGCCTGCAGCGAGTCGAGAAGCCGGCTCAGGTCAGCCGGCCGGTCACGGCCCATCGCCCCGGACCAGGTGACGAACCGGGCGGCCCGCCCCAGTTGAAGCTCGCGACCGCACCCGAGTTCGCCGACAGCTCCGTGATCTGCCGGATGACGGACCGGACCCACCGCCACGCACTCTGTCCGAGATCGCCCCGAACGCGCACACTGGAACCATCGACCGGCGTCCGGGGGCGAGGGAGGCGCGGTATGGCCGGCTCTGCGGGTGTGCGGGAGGGCTTCGCGCGGCGGCTTCGCTCCCCTTGGTGGCGCGCTCTCGCCGCCGTGGCGGCGGGGGCGCTGCCCGCGCTCGCGTTCCCCGAGCCGAGCTGGTGGTGGTTCGCCTGGGTCGCGCTCGTGCCGTGGATGCTCCTGGTCCGCTCCGCGCCGAGCGGCCGGCGGGCCGGTCTCGACGGCTGGCTGGGCGGGACCGGGTTCATGCTCGCGATGCATCACTGGCTCGCCCCGAACCTCCATGTGTTCACCGTGGTCATCGCCGCGCTGCTCGGGCTGCTGTGGCTGCCCTGGGGCCGGCTCGTACGGCACCTGCTCGGCGGCGCACCGTCCGGCAGAAGGTCCACGGCCGCGCTCGCCGTACTCCCTTCGGCTTGGCTGGCCGTCGAACTCGTCCGGTCCTGGGAGGGGTTGGGCGGCCCCTGGGGGCTGCTCGGATCCAGCCAGTGGCAGCTCGAACCGGCCCTGCGGCTCGCTTCCGTGGGCGGCGTCTGGCTGGTCACGCTGGTGATCGTCGCCGTGAACACGGGGGTTGTGCTCCTGCTCGCCCACCCGCCCGCACGGGTCCCGGCGATCACCGGTATCGCGCTCGTGGCCGTCCTCACGACCGCCGCCTGGATCTGGGCGCCGCGCCCCCAGGAGACCGGCCGCATACGGGTCGCCCTCGTCCAGCCCGGCATCGTGAACGGACCGGGTGCGAGCGGCAGCCGGTTCGACCGCGAGGAGGCCCTGACCCGCACCCTCGTGGGCCGCGATGTGGACCTGGTCGTCTGGGGTGAGAGCAGCGTCGGCTTCGACCTCGCCACGCGAGCGGACCTCGCCGACCGGCTCGCGCGCCTGTCCCGCGAGATCGGCGCCGAGATCCTCGTGAACGTGGACGCACGCCGCTCCGACAAGCCCGGCATCTTCAAGTCCTCGGTACTGATCGGCCCTGACGGACCGACCGGCGACCGCTACGACAAGATGCGCCTCGTGCCGTTCGGGGAGTACGTGCCGGCCCGGTCCCTGCTCGGCTGGGCCACCTCGGTCGGCGAGGCCGCCGGAGAGGACCGCAGGCGCGGCACCGCGCCCGTGGTGATGCCGATCGGCGAGGGCTGGACGGTCGGCCCGCTGGTCTGCTTCGAGTCCGCGTTCCCCGATATGAGCCGCCAACTGACCCGCCGCGGCGCCCAGTTGCTGCTCGCCCAGTCGGCCACGTCGACGTTCCAGGCCAGCTGGGCACCCGAACAGCACGCCTCGCTCGCGGCGATGCGCGCCGCCGAGAACGGCCGCCCCATGGCGCACGCCACCTTGACCGGCGTCTCCGCGGTGTACGCCGCCGACGGGTCCCGTATCGGCGAAGCACTCGGCACCGACGAACGCGCCGCCGGGGTGTACGACATCACGCTGACCTCGGGCACGACCCCGTTCGTACGCCTCGGGGACTGGGCCGTGTACGCGGCCCTGACCGTCCTCGCCGCCCTGCTCGCCTTCGAGGGCGCCCGGGCGTTCAGACAGCCTGTTCCGACACGCTCCGCACGATCCGCTCGCACAGCTCATGAGTCGCCAGCGCATCCCGGGCGCTGAGCGGCTTGCCGGCGCGGACCGCGTCGATGAACGCGAGCACCACCTGCTCGATACCGCGCTGGCGCGCCACCGGCACCCAGTCGCCGCGCCGCCGCACGCTCGGCTGGCCCTTGTGGTCGATGACCTCGGCCAGGTTGCGCACCTCGCGCTTGGTGTCCTGCCCGGAGACCTCGAGGATCTCCTCGGTCGAACCGCTCAGGCGGTTCATGATGCCGAGCGCGGTGAAGCCGTCGCCCGCCAACTGCAGCACCACATGGTGCATCAGACCGTCCTGCACACGGGCGCGCACGGTGACGTCGTCGACCGGCCCGGGAACCAGGAAGCGCAGGGTGTCGACCACGTGGATGAAGTCGTCGAGCACCATGGTGCGGATGTCCTCGGGCAGCCCGACCCGGTTCTTCTGCAGCACGATCAGCTCACGCGGGTGCTCCGCGCACTGCGCGTAGCCGGGTGCGTAGCGCCGGTTGAAGCCGACGGCGAGCGAGACCCCGCGCTCCTCGGCGAGCTCCACGAGCCGCTCGGAGTCGGCCAGTTCATAGGCGAGCGGCTTGTCGACATACGTGGCGACGCCCGCTTCGAGGAGCCGCGTCACGATCTCGGGGTGCACGGCGGTCGGCGCGTGCACGAAGGCCGCGTCCAGACCCACCGCGAGCAGCGAGTCGAGGTCGGCGTGCAGCTGCTCGGCAGGGATGCGGTGGGTGGCACCGACCCGCTCCAGGGTTTCCGGGCTGCGGGTCTGCAGGTGCAGCTCGGTGTCGGGCAGGGTGGTCAGCACCGGCAGATAGGCCTTCTGCGCGATGTCGCCCAGACCGATACAACCGACCTTCACAATGACTCTCCCTGCCTCGACCTGCATTGACCTGCATTGACCTGCGCGACGCCAGCCTGCTCAGCGACTTTTCGCAGCATACGTGGCCTGCGGCGGCTGCCAGTCCGCGATGCGCTCGAAGCTCTTGAGCATCAGGTTCGGGCCGAGCCGCGAGACCGTGGCGATCAGCGCGTTGCGGGCCGCGACGAGCGGGATGCTTGGCACCATTTCGAGCCGCGCGGTCCTGGCCGCCTGTCGCAGGATCCCCATGGTGCGCGGCAGCCTGTCACGCGTGTACGCGTCCAGGTCCAGGCCCGGGTCCTTCGCGTCCCCCGCGTGGTGGGCCAGCACGATGGCGTCCTCGATGGCCTGGTTCCCGCCCTGTCCGAGCATGGGCACCATCGCGTGCGCGGCGTCGCCGAGCAGCGCGACCCGGCCGCGGTGGTAGGCGGGCAGGGCGGTGGCCATGTGGTGGACGTCGTGGCGCAGCACCCGGCCGGGCTCGGTGGCCGCGAGGATCGCCGGGACCGGGTGGTGCCAGCCCGCGAACAGGCGGTGGAGTTCGGCCAGTTCACCGTCGGGAGCGCGTTCGCCTTCGGGTGCGCGGGCGGCGGCGTAGGCGTACGTGCGGCCGCCCTTGAGCGGCTGGGTGCCCCAGATCCGTCCCCTGCCCCAGGTCTCGTGCGGTGCGAACGCCTCCTGCGGGGTGGGTACCACCACCCGCCAGGTCGTGTATCCCGAGTAGACGGGTCCGGGGTGCTCGGGGAAGAGCACACCCCGCACTCCCGAACGCACTCCGTCGGCGCCGGCGACCAACTCGGCTTCGTAGCTGCCGCCGTCGGCGCTCACGACCGCCGGCCGGTGCGGCCCCCCGGGGGCGGTCAGGCGGGGGGCGGGCGCGGTCCGCTGGGCC
>NZ_JAEIMH010000016.1:79992-101345 GCF_016464295.1 Streptomyces sp. N35
CCCCCCGTCGGCCTCGTCCCGCCCGCCCCCGGCCCCCCCCCCCGCGGGCCGGCCCGGCCCCGGGGGGCCGGCCGGGGGGGCGGCGGTCGCGGTCCGCAGAACCCCCTCGGGCAGCGCGGCGGCCAGCACGTCGACCAGATCGGCGCGGTGCACGGCGACCAGCGACCCGTCGAACTTCTCCGCCATCTCCGCGACGTCGGTACGCGCCAGCCAGCGCCCGCTCGGCGACCGCATCCCGCCCTGGCCGCCCTGCCAGGCGCCCAGGTCACGGACCTGGTCACCGAGGCCGATGACATCGAGGGCGCGCTGCGAGTTGGGTGAGAGCCCGATGCCGGCGCCCACCGGTTCGAGGGATGCGGCGCGCTCCAGGACCGTGACCGTCCAGCCGCGCTGATGCAGGGCGATCGCGGCGGTCAGGCCGCCGATGCCGCCACCGATGACAAGGGCACGGGACATGGGAACTCCTCGGGTCCGCCGGAGCCGGTGGGCAGGACGCACCTCCCGGCACTACAGCTGTAGTCCGTACGCCATGACCGTACTACACATGTAGTGGGAACGGGTAGGGTGGCCGCCATGGCAGCACCAAGGACCGGCGCCCCGCGCGCCGCACTCATCGCCGACACCGCACTCGACCTGCTCGCCGAGCGGGGGATGCGAGGGCTGACGCACCGGGCCGTGGACGAGGCGGCCGGCCTGCCCCAGGGGTCGACCTCGAACCACGCGCGCACCCGGCTCGCCCTGCTCGAAGCGGCGGTGCAGCGGCTCGCCGAGCGCGAGGCGCAGGTGCTCACGCCGGAGGAGATGCCGGCACCGGGCACGGACGGGGTCGCCGCCGGACTCGCCCTGGCGCTGCACCGCTATCTGACCGGGCAGCCGCAGCTGATGGTCGCCCGCTACGAGTTGGCACTGGAGGCGACGCGGCGCCCCGAGCTGCGCGCCTTCTACGACGAGGCGGGCCGGCGCTTCCGTGAGCCGATCACGGCACTGTTGCGGGCGGCGGGCTCGGCCGATCCCGAGCGTCACACCCTCTCGCTCGTGGCCTGGTGCGAGGGCGTGATGTTCTCCTGCGCCGCGGGCTCGTTCCACGCCTCGGTGCCCACGCACGAGGAACTCACGCTGGGCATGAACGAGTTGCTGGCCGGAATGCTCGACCGCCGCTGAGCCCCCTCACCCATGCGGGGCAACCTGTGCCCGTCAGCTCCCCAAAAGGGCACGGAACCAGCAGAGTTGCGCGCGTGCATCGAACCACCCGAGCCGCGCTGCTCGTCTCCCTCACGGTCACGGCCGTCTCCGGCTGCGTCGCCGTCCGGTCGCCCGCCGCACCGGCCCCCACCCCACCGGGCCCGGCTTCGGCGCCCGCGGCGAAGGGCGGCGACGAGCACCGGATCGTGCAGGCACCGGCCCACGAGGCGCTCCAGCGCATCCACGCCGAGAAGCAGCGGCAGCAGCGCCCCGAGACCGTACGGACACCGGCCGTCCGACCCGGTGCCGTACGCGAATCGACGCCTGCCGCCGTACGGGGATCAGGGACGGATGCCGTACGAGGACCGCGCACCGAGCCCCGTACGGACACCGGCTCCGTACAACCGCACGCGCAGGAACCTCCGGCACAGCCGTCGGTGGATGTGTGCGCGCTCGGCGAGCAGTACGGCGGCTGGCCGTCCGACAGCCCGCAGGCGCAGATCTGCCGGAACACCTACGGAGGGTGAACCGGCCACCGCCCAGGAGCTTCAGAGCCCCAGCTTCTCCCCCATCCGTCGCACCGCCGCCCGGATCCCGTCCCCGTACGGGTCATCACCCAGGGCGCCCAGTGACTCCTGGGCCGAGAGCAGATGTCCGCGGGCCTCGTCGTCACGGCCGAGCTTCTGGTAGTCCGCGGCCAGGTTGAGGTGGAGCGAGGGATAGAAGCCGCGGACGGCCAGGCCCGCATGGTGGTCGTCCACCCGCTCGTCGGTGAGGCTGTCCGCGGCGGTCAACGCCCGCAGATCCCAGGACAGCTCGTCGGCCGGATCGTCCTGGGTGTCCGCCATGTAGTGCGCGATGGTGCAGCGGTGCAGCGCGTCACCGTTCTCACCGACCTCCAGCCACAGCTCGAGGAGGCGCTTGCGGGCCTCCTCGCGGTCACCGCCGTGGTGCAGCATGACGGCCTGACCGGCGCGTGCCATGACCGGGTCGGCCGTCGTTTGCTCCTGGTGGTCGGCCACGTGGTCCTCCGTGCTCGTACGCAACGCTCGTATGACGATCAACTGCCGATGACGCTATCCGCCGCCACTGACAATCCATGTCTCACGAGGGCGCGGCTCGCCGGAAGCCTTCGCGGGTGGTGGCGGCATGGCCGCCGCCACCACCGCCGCGCCTCAGCCCAGGCTGGGGATCGTCCAGTCGATCGCCGTATGCCCCTGGGCCGCGATCGCCTCGTTGATCTGCGTGAACGGCTGCGAGCCGAAGAACTTCTTCGCCGAAAGCGGCGAGGGGTGCGCGCCCTTGACGACGATATGGCGCGACTCGTCGATCAGGGGCAGCTTCTTCTGCGCATAGTTGCCCCACAGCACGAAGACCGCCGGGTCGGGCCGCGCGTCCACGGCGCGGATCACCGCGTCCGTGAACTTCTCCCAGCCCTTGCCCTTGTGCGAGTTCGCCTCGCCGGAGCGGACCGTGAGCACCGCGTTGAGCAGCAGCACGCCCTGCTCGGCCCACGGCATCAGATAGCCGTTGTCCGGGATCGGGGTGCCGAGCTCGGCCTGCATCTCCTTGTAGATGTTGCGCAGCGACGGCGGGGTCTTCACCCCGGGGCGTACCGAGAAGCACAGGCCGTGCCCCTGGCCCTCGCCGTGGTACGGGTCCTGACCGAGGACCAGCACCTTGACCTGGTCGTACGGCGTCGCGTCCAGCGCCGCGAAGACCTCCTCGCGCGGCGGGTAGACCGGCCCCTTCGCGCGCTCGTCCTCGACGAACTCGACGAGCTCCTTGAAGTAGGGCTGCTCGAGCTCCTCACCGAGCACGCCCTGCCAGGATTCGGGGAGCATGGCGGCGTAGGCCTGGTCCGTCACGTCAACAACCTCCGGTGTGCGGTCACTTGCGACTGTCCACTTGCGTAGACCCAAGAACCTACCGGCGGCCACTGACAACGCCTGCGCCGCCCACCCCCTTCGCAGCTCCTACCAGCTCGTCTTCCGCTCCAGCGCCCACATCATCATGATCGTCGAAGGGTCGAGCGCCTGCTCGCCGCCCGCGATCTCCTCGCTGGCCGCGATGTACTGCTTGCCCTGCCACAGCGGCAGCAGCCTGGCGTCGTCGACGAGGATGTCCTGTGCGCGCTCGAACGCGTCGTCCACCGCGGCACGGTCGCTCTCGCGCCGGGACTCGGGCAGCAGCTTGTCGGTGATCTCCGGGGAGGGATACGGCGTGCCGAGCGCGTTCTTCGGGCCGACGAACGGCGCGATGAAGTTGTCCGGGTCCGGGAAGTCGGGGAACCAGCCGCGTCCGAAGACCGGGTATTCACCCTTGCGGTAGCCCGCTTCGTACGTCACCCAGGGCCTGCTCTTGAGGGTCACCTTGAACAGGCCCGGCTTCTCCAACTGCCGCTTGATCTCGTCGAACTCCGGCTTCGTGCCCGATCCGTACCGGTCGGTGGTGTACCAGAGCGTGAGCGGTACGGGCTCGAAGATTCCCGCCGCGGTGAGCAGGGCCTTCGCCTTCGTGGCGTTCGGCTTGCCGAACGAGTTGAAGAAGCCGGCGTTGTGGCCCGTGACGCCCTTCGGCACCATCGAGTACAGCGGCTCGACCGTGCCCTCGTACACCTCGTGGCTGATCGCGGCCCGGTCGATCAGCTGCGCGACGGCCTTGCGGACAGCGGGGTTACGGGTCCACTTGTCCTTCTGTGTGAAGACGAGGTAGCGGATCTCCATGCCCGCGCCCTCCACCAACTGCAGCCCGTTCGCGGCCTGCTGCGCGTCGAGGTCGACGATGTCGGTGGGGGCGAGACCGCGGAAGGTCACGTCGATCTTCTTGGCCTTGAGCGCGCCCACCATGGCCGCCGAGTCCTGGAAGTACTTGATGGTCACCGCGCTGTTCTGGCGCTCCGCCGGGCCCTCGTAGTGCGGGTTCTCGGCCAGCACGGCCTCCACCGGCTGCCCTTTGGCGGTGACCTTGTACGACTGGATCAGATACGGCCCCGAGCCGGTGATCGTCCGTGCGTCGCGCAGCTTGTCGGCGGGGTAGTCGTCCGGGTCGACGATCGACATGGCGGGGGTGGCGAGCACGAACGGGAAGGTGGCGTCGGACTTCTTGAGGTGGAAGATCACCTCTTTGTCGCCGCGGGTCTCCACCCGGTCGAGGCTGCCGAGCAGCGGTTCCGGACCACCCTTGACCGCGATCGTGCGGATGCGGTCGATGGAGTGCTTCACGGACGCGGCGTCCATCGCGTCGCCGTCGGAGAACTTCATGCCGTCCCGCAGTTCACAGCGGTACGTCTTGTTCTCGCGGTCCGTGAAACGGCAGGTTTCGGCCGCGTCCGGTTCGGGGGCGGCGCTGCCGCTGGGGAAGCTGACCAGGGTCTGGTAGACGTTCCGGAACAGCTCCCACGAGCCGTCCCAGGCGGCCGCCGGGTCCAGCGTGGACGGCGCGCTCGTCGTACCCACGACGATCGCTTTCTCTTCCTCGGACTCTCCGGAGGAAACCAGCCCGCATCCCGCCACCAGGGATATGGACGCCATGGCCGCGGCCGTACGCAGACTTAGGGCCCGGTTGAACACGTGCACGCTCCTCGCTCGGACATGCCAGAGTCGGGCGACCATATCGCAGTGCCCCGCCGTTCCAACCCGCAGGAACGACAGGGCACTTGAGCGTGATTCCGGTTATCCGCGTACGTCACTTACGCGGCCTCGCTGCGGGTTCGTCAGCCGACGCCCGCATTGAGGAAGATTCCGCCATCGACCACGAGCGTCTGACCGGTGACCCAGTCCGACTGGTCGGAGGTCAAAAACGCGGCCGCGCCGCCGATGTCCGAGGGCACTCCGAGCCGGCCCAGCGGGTACGCCGCCGCGGCCTCCTCCTCGCGCCCCTCGTAGAGGGCTTCGGCAAACTTGGTCTTGATGACCGCGGGCGCGATCGCGTTGACCCGCACCTTGGGCGAGAACTCGTGCGCGAGCTGCACCGTCAGATTGATCATGGCGGCCTTGCTCATGCCGTACGCGCCGATGAACGGCGAAGGCGCGACGCCCGCGACGGAGGCGATGTTGACGATCGCCCCGCCGTGCTCGGACTGCCAGGCCCTCCAGGTCTGCTGGGCGAAGCCGAGCGCCGAGATGACGTTGGTCTCGTACACCTTGCGCGCGACGTTGAGGTCGAGGTCGGCCATCGGGCCGAACACCGGGTTCGTACCGGCGTTGTTGACCAGGAAGTCGACCCGCCCGTACGCCTCCATGACCCGCTCGACGGCGACGGCCTGGTGGGCCTCGTCGTGCGCCTTGCCCGCGACATACATCGCGCGGTCCGCGCCGAGCTTGTCGACGGCTTCCTTGAGGGCATCCTCGTTACGGCCGGTGATGCACACCCGGTCGCCGCGGGCGATGAGCGCCTCGGCGATGCCGTAACCGATACCGCGGCTCCCGCCCGTGACGAGCGCGGCCTTTCCGCTGTCCTGCACTGTCATGTCTCTCTTCCTCAGCGCTAGTCGAGCGGTCCGCCGGCCACGTACAGGACCTGGCCCGAGACGAATCCGGCCGCCTCGCCGGTGAAGAAGGCGATCGTGTTGGCGATGTCGTCGGGGTTGCCGACGCGCTGCACCGGGATCATCGTGGCGGCCGCGTTCTGGAAGTCCTCGAAGCCCATGCCGACGCGCTCGGCGGTGGACTTGGTCATCTCGGTGACGATGAAGCCGGGGGCCACGGCGTTGGCGGTGATGCCGAACTTGCCGAGCTCCTTGGCGAGCGTCTTGGTGAAGCCCTGCAGACCGGCCTTGGCGGCCGAGTAGTTGGCCTGGCCGCGGTTGCCGAGCGCGGAGGAGCTCGACAGGTTGACGACGCGGCCGAAGCCCGCGTCGACCATGTGCTTCTGGCAGGCCTTCGTCATCAGGAATGCACCACGCAGGTGCACGTTCATGACGGTGTCCCAGTCGAGCGCGCTCATCTTGAAGAGCAGGTTGTCGCGCAGGACACCGGCGTTGTTGACGAGGATCGTCGGCGCGCCCAGCTCGTCGGCGATCCGCGCGATGGCGGCCTCGACCTGTGCCTCGTCGGCGACGTCGCAGCCGACCGCGATGGCCTTGCCGCCGGCCGAGGTGATGGCCTCGACGGTGTCCTTGCAGGCCGCCTCGTCGAGGTCGATCACGGCCACAGCGCGGCCCTCGGCCGCCAGGCGTACGGCGGTCGCCGCGCCAATGCCTCGTGCGGCGCCGGTGACTACGGCGACGCGCTGCTCGGTGCTGGACATGCTGGGTTCTCCTCGCCCTCGGGGGTGCGGCTCCTGCGATGTGCCGTGGACTGCGCGGTTGAATGAGCGACCGCTTAGTACCTTCAGCAGACGTGACGCTAGAAGCCCTGGCACCCCGTGTCTACGGCCCCTCGGGGGCCAGGGGGTCACACCCCATCCCCCGTCGCGGCGTCTGCACACCCCTCCGCCCACCAAAAGGTCCAGCAATCGCTCCACCTCGGCCTCGGGATCAGCGGTCAGACCGGTGTGCACGGGCCCCGGCTGCACCACCGTCGAGCGGGGCGCGATCAGCCAGCGAAAGCGCTGTCCGGGATTGTCCCCGGCGGCCTGACCTGCGGCGTCGCAGACCCCTTCGACCGCCCGCAGCGCGGCCCGTACGCCCTCGGCATCGGCCTCGGGGTCCAGGGCCCGCAGCTTGTGTTCGTCGAGGTGGGTGCGCGCCGCCACGTACGACTTGGCGCGGCAGTAGACCACGACCCCGGCATTGATCAGCTCGCCGCGCTCGACCCGCGGCACCACGCGCACCAGCGCGTATTCGAAGACATGCCGCTCGCTTACGTCCCGCTCGCTTACGTCCCGCTCGCTCACCGCGACTCCCTCCGCCCGGCCGGCGCGGACCGTCCGGCCCGCACGCTCGACCCCGGGCGCTCGTCCGGCGCCCCCATTGTGATGCGCCGCTCGAGCCCCTCCAGGCGGGTGAGCAGCGTGCCCGCGTACGCGCGGCGCACCTCGTCCGGTCCGGCGAAGCCCGGTTCGTCGACCAGCCATTCGTCCGGTACGTCGCCGGCGCACTCGAGCAGCACATCCTCGGTGACCCGGGGTGCGAGCTCGGCGGCCGCGGAGGCCAGGTCCGGGCCGAAGGGGGCCAGTGCGTGGTCCGAGGCGTCGTAGGGCTTGGCCGCCGAGACCTCGGCGCCGCGCCAGTTGTGGTGCCAGATCATCGAGGCGCCGTGGTCGATGAGCCACAGATCGCCCTGCCGCACGAGCATGTTCGGATTGCGCCAGGAGCGGTCCACGTTGTTGATCAGCGCGTCGAACCACACCACACGCCCGGCCTCCTCGGCCGACACCTCGTGGACGAGCGGGTCGAAGCCGATGGCGCGGGACAGGAACTCCATGCCGAGATTGAGGCCGCCACTCGACTTGAGCAGCCCCTGCACCTGCGCATCGGGCTCCCCCAGACCGATCACCGGATCGAGCCTGAGCTGCGCGAGCCCAGGGACCCTGAGGCCGAGCCGGCGCGCGAGCCGGCCGCAGATCACCTCGGCGACAAGCGTCTTGCGGCCTTGGCCGGCTCCCGTGAACTTCATGACGTACAGCCCGAGATCGTCGGCCTCGACGAGCCCGGGGAGCGATCCGCCTTCGCGCAACGGGGTGACGTAGCGGGTCGCTGAGACTTCCGTGAGCATGCGCCCAAGCTATCCGGCGTTCGGACCAGGCGATCACAGGCGTGCCCCGGCGCCTGATCCCCCGACGGGTCCGGGCGTCGGATCGACGGCAGCGGGCCGGTCAGGGCGCGTCGGAAGTTTCGCGCGGGGTACCCGGCGCGGATGACCGACGACAGGAAGAAGACGGACGAAACCGAGGCCGGGCGGGATGGCCGGCCCAACGTTCCTCGCGGCGACTCGGCCGTCGACCAGGCCCTGACCGAACTCGAAGAGGCCGAGACGGGCTCCCCCTCGGGCGGTCGGCGCAAGTGGGGGCGCGAAGGCGAGTCCGGCGACACCCTCACAAAGAATCAGCGCGCGCAGCACCAGAAACAGGCCCAGAAGTCCGGCGAGGACTCGCAGGACGACTTCTGATCCGCGCTCCCCGACCGGCACCCGGGACGGCCGACCGCGGGCTTCTGGGACCCCTGCGCAGCCAGCGAGAAACGAGCACACCATGAAGCGAGCCGCACTCTTCGACGTGGACGGCACCCTCGTCGACACCAACTATCTGCACACGACGGCGTGGGCGGAGGCACTGCGCCAGCGCGGCCAGCACATTCCGATGGCGGCCGTCCACCGGGCGATCGGCCTGCCCTCGGGCGACCTGATCGAGCACCTCACGGGCAAGACGCCCGACGACGACACGAAGACGCAGCTCAGCGCCGCGCACAAGGCGCTCTACGCTCCGTACTTCGAGCGCCTGCACGCCTTCCATGGCGCGGCTCGGTTGCTGCGTAC
Source organism: Streptomyces sp. N35 (assembly GCF_016464295.1). Classification (NCBI taxonomy): domain Bacteria; kingdom Bacillati; phylum Actinomycetota; class Actinomycetes; order Kitasatosporales; family Streptomycetaceae; genus Streptomyces; species Streptomyces sp. N35. Next base: position 88,593 of record NZ_JAEIMH010000016.1, read on the forward strand.
CCTCGCGGGGAAGGGTTGGGTGATCGTCCTGGTCACCTCGGCCTCGGGTGAGGAGCTCGATGCGCTGCGGCGCGCGATCGACGCCGACGACGTGATCGCGCAGACAGCGTCCGCGGACGACGTGGACGAGGGCAAACCCGCGCCCGACCCGGTGCACAAGGCGCTGGGGCTGGTCGGTGCCCCGGCGGAAGGATCCGTGTTCATCGGCGACTCCGTCTGGGACGTCCGTGCCGCCGCGCGGGCGGGTGTCCCGTGCGTGGCCCTGCTCTCGGGGGGCATCCCGTGCGCTGAACTGGAAGAGGCAGGCGCGGCGGTCGTGTACCAGGACACGGCGGACCTGCTGGACGGACTGGACGAGAGCCCTTTGGGCGTACGAGAGACCATCTGAACGAAAGCCCTCGGGCGCACGAGAGGAGAGCACGGTGAGCGGACAGGACGAGACGGTGGGCGAGCATGACGAAACCCCCGAGACCGTATCTGACGACAACCTGGAAACGGGCCTCGGCCAGGGAGGCGAAGACACCGACGGCCCCGAACACCCGGTCCCCGGCGGCGAGTTGCCGCAGGGCCCCGGCGAGCGGACCGAGGCCGTGCCGCGTGACCTGCCCGACCAGCAGGCACGCGAGGGCGACCCCTGGGACCTTCACGAGCCGGGCACGTCCTCCGCGGACGACGACGCGGCACCCGGCCCCGGTGACTCCGGTACGGACCCGGGCAAAGAAGCCGGGCCGGAGGGCGCCCAGTCCGAGCAGCCGAAGCCCGACGAGCCCTCCGCCTGAGTGCCTGCGGGGCCGCCTCCCGCAGGCACCCGGCCGGGCGAAGAATTCGGTGCGGTTTGAACAACTTCCCGACTGCGGCCGTACGAGAGGACAGGATTCCGATACGGGCCGAGTTCCGGCCCATGCGCCGACGACCGGCGCAGGACCGCCAAGGGGAGTCATCAGGATGACCGTTACGCAGCAGCCCCAGCATCCCGTCGAGTCGGCGGAGCCGGAAGCGGGGGCGCAGTGGTGCGGGTGCCCGTCACGGCGCACCGTCGTCTCGGCGGTGGGTGTCGCGGGCCTTGCCGTCGCGCTCACCGCCTGCGGAGGTTCCGATGACGGCGGCGGTTCCGACGAGGCACAGGAGCCGGCGGGCGAAGCCTCCGACCAGCCGACCGAGGGCGGCGGGGGCGGCGGCGAGGAGCTCGCCAAGACCGCGGACATCCCGGAGGGCGGCGGCACGGTCTTCAAGGACCAGGGCGTAGTCGTCGTGCAGCCGACGGCCGGTGACTTCAAGGCGTACTCCTCGAAGTGCACGCACGCAGGCTGCGGGGTCAAGGACGTCTCGGGCGGCACCATCAACTGTGTGTGCCACGGTTCCAAGTTCAGCATCGAGGACGGCAGCGTGAAGGGCGGACCGGCCCCGAAGCCGCTGCCCGCCGCGCAGATCACGGTGGACGGCGACTCGATCAAGCTCGGCTGAGGAACATGCCGGGGCGACGAAGCGGTCCCCCGGCCACACCGCCCGCCGCCGCTCAGCCGATCGGCGGCGGGAGAGCGACCTGGGCGGCGAGGAACTTCGGGGCCATCGCGCAGTAGCTGTCGGTGATCAGTTCGGTGAGCTCGGTCCAGTCGGTGTGATCACCGAGCACTGCGGCGACCACGTTGTGTCCCCAGCCGGCGCGCAGGAACGGGAATCCGTCGACGGTCAGGCCGAGCAGATCGTCGGCGGGTACCCGGAACGTCACCACGACGAGTTCCTGGCCCGCGGTCGCATACGGGGCGTAGACGGGGTGGCGATCCGGGTCCGGCGCGTAGACATGGGCGAACGTCCGCGTACGGATCCGCCAGCGCATGCCGATCCAGGCCGGCTCCTCGTATGACTCGGGCAGGTGCCGGCAGATCGACCGCAGCCTGTTCAGGATCTCCGGTGGCACGTCTGCGGGACTGGACATGGCTCGACCCTAGACGAGTGGATCCGAAGCCGGGGATGATCAGCGGCATGCGGACGGTTCTGCACGGAGCCCTGGTGACCCTTCGCCCGTCGACCGTGGGCGATATCCCGGCTCTGGCCGCGATCCGGACCACGCCTGAGGTGTACGCGCGCTGGCGGGGCGGCGACGACCTGACGGCCGCGGTGGCCGGGGACCTCGAAGATCCCGGGGTCCGGACCTTCTCGGTCGAGCACGGCGGCAGGGTGGTCGGCGCTGTCCAGTGGGGCGCGGAGGACGATCCGGACTACCGGCATGCCAACATCGACATCTATCTCGACCCGGCGGTGCACGGCCTCGGCCTTGGCACCGACGCCGTCCGCGCCCTGGCACGCCATCTGATCGATGATCACGGATTCCGCCGACTGGTGATCGACCCGGCCGCCGACAATGCCGCCGCCATCCGCTGCTACCGCAAGGTCGGCTTCCGCCCGGTGGGCATCATGCGGCAGTACGAGCGCGGCCCGGACGGCAGCTGGCACGACGGGCTGCTGATGGACCTGTTGGCGCAGGAGCTGGAGTGAGTCCCGTTCGGCTCCACCAAGGCGGCGAGGGCCGCAATGAGGCGTGGGGCCTCAATGATCCGTGTGTGACGACGGACGCCACTCGTCCGGCGACCACGTACGGCCGGCTGCCACCGCCCCACCAGTGGTGCTAGCCCTTCCATGCGGCGAGGATCTCGTCGGTCGTGGTGACCGACGAGATCAGCGCGAGGGTGTTACGGATCATCAGCGGGGTGTAGTCGGCGGGCACACCCGCGATGGCGTCCGCGGGCACCACCACGCGATAGCCCAGGTTGACGGCGTCGAACACGGTGTTGGGGATGGCGACATTGGCCGACACCCCGGTGACGATCAGCGTGCGGCAGCCGAGGTTGCGCAGCAGCGCGTCCACGTCCGTACCGGCCATCGGTGACAGGCCGTGCAGCCGGCGGACGACCAGATCCTCTTCGGCGACCTCGATCGGTGGGGCGATCCGGACCGCTTTGGTGCCGGATATCTGCAGCACGGGAAGGCGCGAAACGGCGTGGAAGAGCCGGGCGTTGTGGTTGGAGCCGCGTCCGTCGGGGCGGCGTTCGGCCACCGCGTGCATGACCTGGACCGAGGCGTAGTGGGCGGCGGCGACGAGGCGGGCGACGTTGGTGAGCGCGCCCGAGGAGCGGGCCTGCTCGGCCAGTTCGGGCAGGGCGCTCTCCTCGCCCACGACGCCCTGCTGGCACTCGCTGGTGAGCAGTACGGTGGTGGCGGGATCGAGCAGCTCGGCGAGCGTTTCCCTGGCCATCTGGCCCTCCTGACGCAGCGTCGGCCGGCACACGGCGCGCGGACCGTGTGAAGTCGGCGCGAGGGTAACCCCCATTGCGTACCGGCGGAAGAGACCCCATGATTTTCTGACGCAGAGTCAGGAATGCCTCTGTGCACGGACCATGGAGCCGAAGGCACGGAGGGGAACACGGATGAGCGTGACACAACGCAGGGGCCGGCGGATCATGATGACGCGGGAGGAACTGGACGCCTTCCTCGCCGAGCAGCGCACCTGCCGGGTGGCCACCGTCGCCGCGGACGGCGCACCGCACGCCAGCACGCTCTGGTTCGCCTGGGACGGCGGCTCGCTGTGGCTGTACTCGATCACCCGCAGCAAGCGCTGGGCCGATCTGCGCGCGGACCGGCGCATCGCGGTCGTGGTGGACGCCGGCGAGGACTACGGTGAGTTGCGCGGAGTGGAGCTGGCCGGATCGGTCGAGTTCGTCGGCGAGGAGCCGCGGGTCGGGGAGCCGTGTCCCGAACTCGACGAGATCGAGAAGCAGTTCGCCCGCAAAAACTTCGGCATGGACCAGATGCCGCACGACGGACGGCATGCGTGGGTGCGGCTCACTCCGGACACCATCGCCTCGTGGGACTTCCGGAAGCTGACGGAACTGCGCTGAGGGCCACGCTCAAGACGCCGGGAGGCCACGGCGCCGGGAGGCCACGGCGTCACGCCTGTGCCGTCTCCCCCGCCTCCCGCAGCGCGTCGACCGCCGCCCTGATCGGGGGCCGGCGGTCGGCGTGCGTGCGCCACACCCCGGACACATGGCGGGCGCTCTTCTGGCGCAACGGCACCACACGCACGCCGTCCGGCACCTGGCCGCGCCCGAGGCGCGGCGTGACGCACACACCCAACCCCGCTCCCACCAGGGCCAGTTGGGTCGAGTGCTCCTCGGCCTGGTGCCCGATGCACGGCTCCACGCCCTTGGAGCGCAGGGTATAGAGCAGCCAGTCCTGACAGAACGCGCCTTCCGGCCAGCAGATCCACTCGTCGTCGGCGAGCTCTTCGAGGGACAGCTCGGCACGGTCGGCGTACCGGTGACCCGCCGGCAGCACCACATCGGCCCGGTCGTCCAGCAGCGAGGCCTTGGCCAGGCCCTCGGGCATGGGGAGCGGCTTGTTGTACCAGTCGAGGACGACGGCCACATCGAGATCGCCGCGCACCACCGCCCGTACGCCGTAGGCCGGTTCGAGCTCCTGCGAACGCACCACCAAGCCGGGGTGCGCCTTGCGCAGCGCGAGGAAGGTGAGCGGGAACAGGCCACGGGCCGCGGTCGGGAAGGCACCGATGCGCAGCTCGCCGACCACCTGGCCGCGGTGCGCCTCCAGGTCCGACTGCGCGAACTCGACCTGCGAGATGATCCGCGCCGCGTGCTCGGCGAGCAGCACACCCGCGTCGGTGAGGCGCACACCGCGCCCGTTCTTGGCGATGAGCCGCTGGCCGATCTCGCGCTCCAGCTTGGTCAGTTGCTGCGACACGGCGGACGTCGTGACATGCAGCCCCGCGGCCGCCCCGCTCACCGAGCCGTGCCGTGCCAGCGCGTCCAGGGTGCGCAGACGCTCGAGGTTCAGCATGACCGCTCCATCGGCTCGCCCATCAACATGTAAGCAATGCTAATTCATCCCTCGTAATAAATCTCGCTTGTGCTACGAGATCGCGGGGACGATCGTAGGGGTCATGGCCACTGCCTCCGCCTCCCGCACCCGTCTGCGCACCTTCGCCACCGCGCCCGCTTCCACGCCCCGCCGCACGCTCGACTGGCGGCTCCGTTTCGCGGTGCTCTCCTTGATCTGGGGCTTCAGCTTTCTGCTCATCAAGGTGGGTACGCAGGGATACGCACCCTTCCAAGTGACCTTCGGACGGCTCCTGTTCGGCACCCTGGTCCTCGCCGCGGCCATGCTGGTGCGCCGTGAAGGGCTGCCGCGCGGGTGGCGGACCTGGGGGCATCTGGCGGTGGCGGCGTTCTTCCTCAACGCTCTGCCGTTCTCGCTCTTCGCCTACTCGGAACTGACGATCCCGTCCACGCTCGCCGGCATCTGCAACGCGACCTCACCGCTGTGGGGCATGGCCCTGTCGATGGTCGCGCTCTCCGAGGACCGGCCGACCCGCCGGCGCGTGGCGGGCCTGGGCCTCGGCTTCCTCGGCGTCCTGACGGTTCTGGGGGCCTGGCAGGGCTTCCAGGGCATCGACGCGGCGGGCACGGCCATGGCGCTCGCCGCTTCCCTGAGCTATCCGATCGGCTGGATCTACGTGCGGCGCACACTCGCGGGCCGCACCGAGTCGCATCTGTCCCTGATGGGCGCACAGCTGTTGCTCGCGACCGCGCAACTGGCCTTCGTCACCCCGCTGTTCACCTCGATGCCGACCGGCTTCCCGGTCCTGCCGCTGCTCGCCGTCCTCGCGCTCGGCGCCCTCGGAACCGGTCTCGCGGTGCTCCTCCAGTACGGCCTCGTGGCGGAGATCGGCCCCACGACCGCCCAGATGGTCACGTACTTCATCCCGGTCATCGCCACCGCCGCGGGTGTGGCCCTGCTCGGCGAATCCCTGTCGTGGTCGACACCGGTGGGCGCGGCGATCGTCCTGGCGGGCGCGGCCCTGACCCAGTCGCGGGCGAAGGGCTGAACCGGGCCCTGCCGGCACCGGAGCACCACCCTTCGCCTAGCCTCGGGCCCCATGAACGTCGCCGCCGTGCCGCAATCGCTGACCGAGGACGAGGTGGCGGACGCCGAAGCCCGGCTCGGGGTGCGCTTTCCTCACGAGTACCGCCGTCACCTGCTGCGGGTGAGTGCCGGCGGGGCCCTCGCCCGGCTGCACAGGACGGCGGACGGCTGGTGGTGGGAGGGCAACGGCGGGATGCGGCGCGACCTGCTGTCCGCGCCCTTCCCTCATCCGGACTCCTACAGGGACGCCGAGGCGGAGCTCGACCGCCGCGAGCCCAGGACCGGGGACTATCCGGATGACGCCGCCTTCGCCCGGGCCTGGTCGGCCTGGGACGACGCGTGCGAGGAGTTCGAGGACCGCAAGACGGCCGGAGCCGTTGCCCTGAAGGAGCACGGCTGCGGCTTCTCGACACTCCTTGCGCTCACCGGCCCGCTCGCCGGCACCCTGTGGTGGGACGGCCGGGCCACCTGCGACCTGATTCTCCCGCTCTCCCTCGACCACACCGGCGGCGCACGGCCGGTGACCTTCGACGAGTGGCTGACCCGCGATTCATGGGACTTGCTGCCGCCGGGCTGGGGCAGCGATTCCAGAGCCTGATCCACAGGGCAGAGCCCTAGGTCGCCAGGGTTCGGCCCGCTCCGCCCCGCCCGCCCAGCACGGCATACGCGACGGCGCCGGCCAGCGGCTCGATGTCGGTCTCGGCCAGCGGGGACACCGTGATCCGCATCCCGGGCGCGGCCCCGATCCGGAACCTCGCCCCGGGCGCCACCGCCCACCCGGCGTGCAACAACCGGGAGACCGCGCCGGTTTCGTCCGGGACCGGCACCCATACGTTCAGGCCGCTGCGCCCTGTCGCCGCGATGCCCCGCCGCCCCAGCGCGGCGATCAGGGCGTCGCGGCGTCGCGCATAGGTACGCGCCACGTCCGCGGGCACCACCGCGCCGGAGGTCCACAGCTCGACGACCGCGCGCTGCACGATCCGGCTCACCCAGCCCGGTCCGAGCCGCTGCCTTCCCTGCACCCGGTCCACGGTGACCGCGTCGCCGGTCAGGACGGCGAGCCGCAGATCGGGTCCGTACGCCTTGGCCACCGAGCGCACCAGCGCCCAACTCCCCTTGCCGGTGGCCAGCGGATGCAACGGCAGGTCGACGATGCCGTGCCCGTGGTCGTCCTCGATCAGCAGCACCGATGGGTGCTTCTTGAGGACCGCCCGCAGCGCCCGCGCACGCGCGGCGGTGACCGCGGCGCCCGTGGGGTTCTGCGCCCGGTCCGTGACGATCACGGCACGGGCACCTTCGCTCAACGCCCGGTCGACCGCGTCCGGCTCGGGTCCTTCGTCGTCCACGGCGACGGCGACGGCGCGCAGCCCGAGCGCCGGGATCAGGTCGAGCAGCGCACCCCAGCCCGGGTCCTCCACCGCGACCGCGTCACCCGGCCGCAGGTGCGCGGCCAGGATCCGCTCGATCGCGTCGAGCGAGCCCGAAGTGACGGCGACGGGCCCCTCCGGAATCCCGTCGGCGTCGAACGCGGCCCGGGCGAGCGCGCTCAAGTCCGGGTCCACCGCGGCCTCGGCGTACATGACCGGCTGCCGGTCGCTGCGCGCGGCCGCCGCGGCGAACGCTCCGGTGAGGGAGGGCAGCAGCGCAGGATCGGGATTGCCGAGCGAGACGTCCCGTACACCTTCGGGCGCTTCGACCCGGATCGCGTCGCGCGCGGTGCTCGCGGGCCGCGAGCGGACCCGGCTGCCGCGCCTGCCCGCCGTTTCGATCACTCCCCGCTCACGCAGGGTCCGATACGCCGACGCGACCGTATTCGGATTGACCCCCAGCTCCAGGGCCAACTCCCGCATGGGCGGCAGGACTTGGCCGGGCTCCAGGTCTCCCCTGCCCACCGCGCCCTCGACGCTGGCCGCAATCTCTGCTGCGCGTCGACCTTCGATCCGATATCCTCCTAGCACAAACCCCAGTATGCACTAATGCAATGGAGCACGCAATGAGCGTTACGCCGGACACCACGGAGCCGACCACCCCGGACTCGTATGCACCGACGGAGCGCACCGTCCCCACCCGCTCCAAGGAGCGCGCGCACTACGACCGGGAATTGGTGCATTCGATACTCGACGAGACCTACCTCTGCCACATGGGCTTCGTCCGCGACGGCGCCCCGGTGGTACTGCCGACGCTGTACGCGCGGGTCGGCGAGCGGCTCTACGTGCACGGATCGACCGGCTCGCGCCCGCTGCGGATGGCGGGCCAGGCCGACCCGGGTCTGCCCGTCTGTCTGACGGTGACGCATGTGGACGGTCTCGTGCTCGCGCGCTCGGCGTTCCACCACTCGATCAACTACCGCTCCGTCGTGGTGCACGGGACCGCTCACCAGGTCACCGATCCACAGGAGAAGCGGCTGGCCCTGGACGCCATCGTCGACCAGGTCGTCGCCGGCCGGGCCGCGGACTCCCGCCCTGCCGACACCAAGGAGCTGGCCGCCACCGCGGTGCTGCGCGTCGACCTGGCCGAGGTCTCCGCGAAGATCCGCACCGGCGGCCCCAACGACGAGCCCAAGGACATGCAGCTCCCCCACTGGGCGGGCGTGGTGCCGGTGGCCCGCACGTACGGCGCGCCGATTCCCTCCGAGGACCTGGAGCCGGAGGTCGAACTGCCGCAGTATCTGCGCGGTTTGTGAGCGGACGCGTCGCGTGAACGTGAAGAAGGGCCGCCCTCTCGCCGAGGGCGGCCCTTTCGCTGCGTATGGGCGACGCGCCGCATTCCCAGGTACGGGCGACGCGCCACATCCCCAGGTACGGGCGACGCACCGCTTCCCTATGTACGCCCGGCGCCCCGCGTCTCCGCCACCGCGAGCCCCGCCAGCGCGAGCAGCATCAACAAGATTCCCGCCACCGTCGCCGCGGTCAGCTGCTCACCGAACGCGAGCACGGCGAGGATGGCCGCACTGACCGGTTCGAGCAGCATGATCACGGAGACGGTGGCCGAGCGGACCGCGGCCGCCCCCGCGAAGTACAGGGCGTAGGCCAGCGCGGTGGGTACGGCCGCGACGTACAGCATCAGACCGAGGATCCGGCCGAGTTGATCGGTGTGGGGCAGCAGCCCTTCGACCGCCGCGAACGGCAGCAGGCACAGGGCGGCGATCGCGAAGGTCCACACGGTCGTGGTGTGGGTGTCGGCGCCCGAACCGTCCCTGCCCCACCAGCGGGTGAGCAGAGTCATCACGGCGTACCCGGCCGCGGACGCGATCGCGAGCAGGACGCCGGCCGGGTCGACCTCGCCAGGACCGCCGCCTCCCTCGCCGAAGACGAGCACGACCAGGCCCGCGAGTGCACCGGCGACGGCCAATGCGCCGCCGATTCCGAGGCGTTCACCGAGCAGCAGCCTGGCCCCCAGCGCGATCAGCACGGGGCCGGCGCCGAGTGTGACCACGGTGCCGACGGCCAGACCGGTGGCCGATACGGCGGCGAAGTACGCGGTCTGGAAGACCGCGAGGGCGACACCGAGCGCGATCATCCGCCCCGGCCGCACCTTGGCACGCACCCGATCGCCGCGGCGCCGCAGCAGCCCAGCCACGAGCAGCAGCACAAGACCGCCGGCGCAGCGCCAGAACGACAGGGCGACGGGGCGCAGTTCGCTGGACTGGAACACCAGGAGCGCGGCGGCTCCCGCGGTCCCCCAGGCGACACCGGCGACGATCAGATAGAGCAGGCCGCGTCCGACGGACAGGGCAGGGGAACCAGGGGCGACGACGGCACCCTGGGTGGAAACAGCATTCGACACGAGGCTCTCCGCGTAGGACAGACGAAAAGGACTGTCGTCTGCGGGCAGCCGTCACCGGCCCGGGAACTCCCGAGCGGATCTCGGTGGTTGACTCCGACCGCCCGCGCTAGGCGGCAGGAGGCGGAAGGACAAGCGCTCGTGCGTACATGATCGCCACCCTACGCTTCGGCCCGGCTCGCGGACAATGCCGTTTCGTCCTGTGGACCGCCGCTCGCGACCGGCTCGGGCGCCGCCTTCACAGGCGTGGCCGACTGGGCGATGAACGCACCGGTCAGGACGACCACACCACCGATGATCTGCGGCGCGGAGAGATGCTCACCGAGCAGGAACCAGGCCAGCACGGTCGCGACGACTGCCTCGAGGTAGGCGACGACTCCGGCCACCTGCGGCGAGAGCCTGCGTACGGAGAGCAGACCCGTGCCGTACGCGAGCACCGTGGCGATCAGCACCACCCAGCCGAGCAGCAACCACCCCGACACCGCGGTGCCGTCCATGTCGGCAGTGCCCGAGAGCACCGACCAGTCCATCTCCCAGGGGCGGGCGATCACCGTCAGGATCAGGGCGCCGATCAGCATGCCGTACGCGATGACGCCGAGCGGATCCGGCGCCTGTTCGCCCGAGTCGCTGCCGTGGTCGCCGAGGATGAAGTAACCGGCCTGGCACACGGCGGCACCCAGCCCGAGGAGCACCCCGATCGCGTCGAAGCTGAGCCCTGCCCAGACCTCGACCACACAGGCGAGCCCGCCGACCGCGAGCACCACACCGACCGCCGCGGCCCGCGTGACGTGCCGGCGCTGGACGAAACGGATCCAGATGAGCACGAGCGCCGGTCCCAGGTACTCGATGAGCAGGGCCACGCCCACCGGGATACGGGAGATCGCCGCGAAATAGCAGGCTTGGACGCCCGCGACGGCGAACAGGCCGAAACCGGCGAGCAACGCGGGCCTGCGCACCAGCAGTTGGCGATGGCGCCAGGCCACCGGCAGCAGCACAAGCGCCGCTCCCGCCACCCGCAGCCAGACCACATGCAGCGGGTCGAGCCCTGCCGTGATGAGCGGCTTCGCCGCCACGCCGGAGCCGCCGAACGCCAGCGCCGACACCAGAGCCAGCGTCAGTCCGACGCTGCGGCCCCGGTCCCCTTGAATCCCCTTGGACGTAGACACGCGGCCATGATGACAGGCGACGTCATGAGCGTCACCACCGATACCCCTGACATCTCGGAGAGCGAGACGGCGCCCGGGCACGGTCCGCACAGCACCCGCCCACTACGGCCCCGTCAGCCCGTCAATGGCTCACCGAACCCCGCGTCGATCCGCTCCACCAGCGCCCGCGGATCCACACCGGAGCGACGCAGGATCTCCACCGCGCGGCTTTCGGCGTCCAGAGCGAGGGCCGCGAGCACATCGATCCCGTCGGCAGACTCCCGGCCGCCTTCCCGGGCGCGCGCCTGCGCCAGCTCCATCGCGCTCAGCGCGGAGGGCGACCAGCCGGCCTGATCCCGCGCTCCTCGTTCCCGTACGAGCGGAACGGCGCCCGAATCCTCGACCGTGCCCTGCCAGCGCAGCCCGTACCCGATGGAGCGCTGCACCAGGAGGCCGAGCAGTCGGGCCACCCGCGCACCGTCGTCGAAGACGGCCCGTACCGCCGGATCGGATTCGAGCAGGGAGTGCAGCAGATGGGCTGTGTCCAGCTGGCCGTCGCCGCCGCGCAGGGCCCGTCGGCGGGCGCCCGCGATCACCGACTGCAGCTCGGCGTCGAGCTCGCCGTCGGGTTCGGTCCGTGGCAGGCGCGGGTGCGGGAGTCCTTGATCCGCATCCGGCCAGGTGGGGCTGTGCACACCTGCCACCCCATCAGCCCGGGACGCTCCTGGGCATCCCCGCCGGGAAGCATCTTCACATCCGACACAAGGTGGGGATGCGTGTACGGGTTCTCCTCCTTACGGATGAGATCTCCCTTCACGGGGACCCGTTCCCTTCCGATGAATGTCCGACGCATGGCCAAGGACCGGGCCCCGGGGGCGCGCACACTTCCGGCGCACTCCCCCAGCGCAACCACGGGCCGCACAGCACTCGTCCCCCAGGACACCCGGGCAACAACGGAGCGCCGTGCTCCAGTTGACCGTCCCGCACGCCCACGGAAAGGAGTCGCCATGCCCCGAGCCGTTCGCCCCGCGCGCCTGCGCGGCGCCCCGCCCGAGGAGTGCGGCTGCTGGCTGGTGGCGCTGCCGGCGATCGACGGCAAGCAGTACGTGTACCGGGTCTACGCCCCCGAGGACGCTCTGCCCGCGGACCTGTTCTGGGAGGCGTGGCACTGCCATGATGAGGGCCCGCACCCGCGCGCACTGGATCTCTTCGACGCCGCGGTGATCCGCAGGATCGGCCGCTGACGCGCGTCTCGGTGCACGAGCTCCACAATTTCTGACGAGCCGTCAGTCTTGTAACTTCCCGACTGCGAGGCTACGTTCCGCGACACCGCCGCTGCGCTACCACCGCAGCGCTTGACGAGAAGGGGTGGTCGCATGGCCGAAGTCAGCGCGGAAGCACGCATCGACGCTCCCGCCGAGAAGGTCTGGGAGAAGCTCACTGACTTCTCCGTGTTCGGCGAGTGGAGCGTGACGCACACCGGGTTCCCCAAGGGGGCGCCCGAATCGCTCAAGCAGGGCGACACATTCGAGGAGAGCATGAAGCTCATGGGCTTCCCCGCCGATGCGGTGTGGACGGTGGAGTCCCTCAAGGACGGCCGTTCGTTCACCATCCGCGGCAAGGGTCCGATGGGGGTGAACCTCAAGCAGGCCTACACCCTGACGCCCGACGGCAACGCCACGGTGATGCGCATCGACGGCGAGTTCACGGGTGCGGCCGTGACGCTTATGGCGGGCAAGCTCAAGGATTCGGCGACCGCGGCTCTCAACGAGTCGCTGCGCAAACTGAACGCGCTCATCGTCTGAGCCGGGCCGCAGAAATAGGGAGGGGGGCCCCCCCCCCCCCCCCGGGGGGGCGGCGCCGCGGCCCCCCCCCCCCCCCCCCCCCC
>NZ_JAEIMH010000016.1:101355-116349 GCF_016464295.1 Streptomyces sp. N35
CCCCACGCGCGTTCGCGTGGGGCGCCTGCCGTTTCCACCAGCCGACCGGACTCAGTCCTCGTCGGCGAGGATCAGATAGAGCTTCTTGCGGGCGTCGTTGACGACGGCGAGCGCCTTGTCGCGCTGCTCCGCCGAGCCGGTCTTCCAGACCTGGCCGAAGGCCTCCATCAGACCGAAGCCGGCCTGCCGGATCTCGTTGACCGTGTCCCAGTCGACGCCGCGGCCGGCATCCTCCCAGGGGGCGTCCGGACCCTCGTCGGCGGCCGTACGGCCGGCCTCGGTGAGCGAGAACAGCTTCTTGCCGCCCTCGGACTCACTCGTGATCAGGCCCTCGTCCTCGAGCAGCTGAAGGGTCGGGTACACCGACCCCGGGCTGGGCTTCCACGCCCCGCCGCTGCGCTCGGCGATCTCCTGGATCATCTCGTAACCGTGCATCGGCCGGTCCTTCAGCAGGGCCAGGATCGAGGCGCGCACATCACCGCGCCGCGCCCGTCCGCGGCCACCGCCGCGTCCGCGCCCGCCCCAGGGGCCGGGACCGCCGAAACCGCGGGGGTCGAAGCCGCCGGGGCCGAAGGGCCCGAAGGCACGCCGGCCCTCGCCGCCGCGCGGACCCTCGAAACCGCCGCCTCCGCGGGGCCCACCGGGCCCACCGAAACCGGGGCCGGGCCCGCGCCGGCCGAAGCCGCCGTGGTGCTGACGGCCGCGCTCGTGCTCATGTCCGTTCTCGTGTCCATGTACATGGGGTCGCATATCAATCACTTCTCTCGTGTGTCGTTCAGCGTGGGATCCGCTCCTCGAATAGGCGCCGTATGCCGTATCTCGGGATGCGCTATCAGGAGCGCTCGCGATCTTTCATGAACCATCGCGATGCTTCAACGATATATCGCTACTGATCGGATGGCAAGCCCCGACTTGAACGACGTGGTGTCCCGTCTCACTCAATCGAGTCGTTTTCTCAGCGAACCGAGTCGTTCGGGCTTCTGTCTCAGCGAACCTAGTCGCGCGGTTGAGGGCGCTGGGGTGCTGGATGGCTGTACCAGCTGGGGTGGATCAGGCGGGGCCGTGCGTCGAGTTGTCGTACGTGGACGTAGCGCACGGACGTCGTCGGCGTCCGCTGCGGGACTGCGTGACGGGCCAGTTCGAGGATGTCGATCCGGTACGTACCTTCAGCTGGTCACGCGGTGAGCGTCATTTCCCGGGCTGGTACTGGGCGGCGACAACCAGGCGGCACGTCGGCTTCGAGTCGTGGCTGGAGCGGGACCGGCTGCTGCTCATGGACTTCGACCCGAGCGTGGTAGGGATCAGCTCGCAGCCGTTCTGGCTGCACTGACATGACGGCGAGCGGGAGCGTCGGCACGTCCCGGACTACTTCATCCGCCGCGCGGACGGCTCCGCCGTGGTCGTCGATGTCCGTGCGGACGAGCGGATCGAGCCGAAGGACGCCGAAGCATTCGAGGTGACGCGCCTGGTCTGTGCCCAGGCCGGGTGAGCCTGCAAGATCCACTTCACCTGGATGCGGCAAGCAGCCGACCCGTTCGATCTGCTCGACACCGCCCGCCGCATACTCACGGACAGCACCGGGAAACCGCCCTCTCCCGACCTGTCACTCAGAATCGTCTTCCACCCTCAAGTGGTCGCACTCGCCGGGCTTCTCGCAGGTCGGGAGTGGGAACACAGGGCGCTTGCCACGGGCCACGTCGCCTGGCTGGTCAATCAGATCACTGTTCGTAACGCCCTCCTCGGCTATGTCCCCAAGGAGCGGCAGGACCCACTAATCCAGTGGGTTGAACAGCACTTTTCCACCCACAGGTTCGTCGCCTTCCACCGGAGCCCCAGGATCTACAACGCCTTCTATCCTCGCGAAACGATCCCGCCACGCCAACCAGAAGAAGCCGACGTCGAAACGCGATGGAGCCCTTTCCCTCCGTACTACCGGTACTGACTTCCCGTCTGTGTTACACCCAGTTCGCCCCGCCAAAGGTAAAGAGATAGGCGCGCCGGACCGCGTCTGAGCCTCGAAGAGACGTGACCACCAGAGCAACAACGAACAGCGCGGCAAAGGCGCCAACCACAACACCCCCGACGAGCGGTCCCGCTAACACGCCAACGATCACGCTCGCGACGATGACTATCCCCAGACCGAAGTGCGCGGCAGGCAGGTCTGCCCTGATTGCCTCGCGCAGCGCCCTGCGCGCCGACCGCAAGTCTGCGTCATACCGTTCCCGCGCTGCATCTGGATCTGCAGCAGCTCTTTCGGGCCACTGTTCCATCATCGCCCCCGCTCAGTCTGATCGGAGCCTACTGCGGCAGCGGTTCCGCATGAAGACGCTTCAGCCCGTCTGGCGAGTGGACTTCAATTGCCGGGACTTCGTGATCAGGCCACAAGCCGAAACCGCTGGACGCCAGGCCTCGCCAACAGCATCTGCTGACGGATCACCTCATCACGCGCGACGGGCCCGATCCTCAAACCGGACGTGCGGCGACCGTCAACCGTCTCGATCACGGCAGGCCGAGTCGCAGCTCGCAACGCAGCCCAGATCCGACGGGTGTGTTCAGTGAGCGTTTCGTGCATCTCCGGACCGACGTCAGGCCCAAACCACCGCACTGCGAGTCGCCCACACTCGAAGAACTCGCCGCGCTCGTCCGCCCTGACTCGCGAACGGAGCAACTGGACAATTGCCGCTGTCGGCGGCCCGATTGGCGCGCTGACGCCCGCAGCCGGAATGACCTCGAACGGCAGAGAAGCACCTGCCGGAAGGTCGAGAAACGCTTGTGTGCCTCCGCAGTCCAGCGCCGACTCGGCCGACGCATGCAAGTGCACCTGGTGCAAGCCAAGAGGCCCTGGGTGGCTGCAGCGCCATCGCGCGGAGGGAAGCACCTCGAAGATTCGCTGCCCTAGAAGCGCCTCATCGGCAGCCATCAGCCATGTGTCCGTCGTCTTCGTGCGAGAGCCTGCGATCGCCATGGGGCAAGAATGCCAGTGCCCTGAGTAGACCCTGCCGGTCACACCTCACTCCCCACGCTCCTCTAACGGCTCAGGTGACAACGGGGGTGCGAGGTACCGATGAACGGGTGGCAGGCACCTCAGTTGATTTGGTTCGGCCCAGAGTTTCAAAGGCCTGATCCTCACCGGTGCGAGGCGGTGGCCGCTGGCTGTTCACGTACTGCTGGACAGAGGAGCGCGTAGCTCGACCCGCAGCCGGATCGAAGTGTCGATGGGCAGTCCCAGGCCGGCGCGGCGAAGGTCTTTCGAGTGGCGTGCGATGAGATCCAAATCCCGTAGTTGCCGCTGGAGCTCGGAGGCGAGTGCCTCGTCCGTGTCGACGGGCGCTTCGGCGTCCTCTTCCTGGTCAGCCAAGTACTCAAGGTGCTGATCGATCGCTTCAACTGCACGGTTGCTAGTCCAAGCAGCGAACTCCTGGCAGCCGAAAAGGTACGCATGGGCGGCATACAATGCCGCTGCGGCTGCCGACTCGTCGGCGTCATCCGGCCCGTCCTGGCCATCGTTGTGGCAGTAGTCGCTGAGCAAGTACTCGCCGACCCCACGCTTGACGGTTGAGAAGGCTGTCGAGTCGCCAAGGACGCCCTCCCATACGGAATTCAGTAGAGGTCGCAGGCTCACGGTGAACGGCGCCTGCTCGTCTTCGGGCAGCGCCTCGTGCCAACTCATCAAGCGCTCCGCGACACCGGCGGCGAACACGCCACGCTCGCCGGACGACACCGCCGTCAGCCGCTCCTCCACCTGCGCGGAAAGCTCCCGCCACGCGTCCATTCGAAGCCCCCCAGAAGTTACGACGCCAGCTTGCTCACGCTAGCCGAGGCGATCATCTCAGTCACCAATGCCCCCTCCACGCGCACGTCCCAGCGGACTGTACGCCCGCTAACGGCGCTCCGTCCCACTTGCGCTTCTGGAAGACCAAGTCATGTGAGGCGCCCGGTGAAATACCCAAGACGTTCGAAACCGCACCCAGCCCGTCGGAACGGGACACCGTTTCCAAGAATCCCCTCCCTTCAGGCTCGTTCCGTCTCATCGAACCGAGTCCACGTGTCTCACTCAATCCAGTCCACGCAGGTCAGCCGCTCCCAGACGACTAACTTCGTTGAGACAGGACACGTGGCTGCAGACATCCGCGCATACGCGGCACCAGGCCACCAGCCGCGAATTGGCCTTGGCCCGACGCTCGACGCGCGCCCTACGGTCGCCCTATGCGCATTCAGATCGTCGACGCCTTCACCGACCGCCCCTTCGCCGGCAACCCTGCGGGTGTCCTGCTCCTCGACTCCTTCCCCGAGGACAGCTGGCTGCAGAACGTCGCACTCGAGGTCAACCACGCGGAGACCGCGTTCGCCCACCTGCTGCCCGAAGGCGGCACGGCCGACTGGGCGCTGCGCTGGTTCACCCCGGCCACCGAGGTCCGGATGTGCGGCCACGCCACGCTCGCCGCCGCCCATGTGCTGCACAGCACCGGGCGCGCCCACGGCACCATCCGCTTCTCGACCCTGAGCGGCGTCCTCACCGCCACGGCACACCCCGACGGCGCCCTCACGCTCGACTTCCCGACCGCCCCGCTCACCGCGGTCGACATCCCCGACGGTGTCGAGGAGGCGCTCGGCGCCAAGGTCCTCTCCACGTACGACACCGGCGAGAACATCGGCGACCTGCTGGTGGAGCTCGCCGACGAGCAGGCGGTCCGGGGGCTGCGCCCCGATATCCGGGCGCTCGCCCGCTACTCGGAGCGCGGCATCATCGCCACCGCCGCGGCCGAAGACCCCACCCGGGGCTACGACTTCGTCTCGCGCTGCTTCTTCCCGAACGTCGGCATCGACGAGGATCCGGTGACCGGCAGCGCCCACACCGCCCTCGCCCCGTTCTGGTGCGCGCGGTTGGGCCGCACCGAACTCACCGGCCTGCAGGCCTCACAACGCTCCGGCCAGGTACGCGTGACGCTCCAGGCCGAACGCACCCTTCTGACCGGCCGCGCCGTCACCGTCATCGAGGGCGAGCTGCACGCCTGAGGCGGCGGAGACCCGCACGCCCCACCACCCCGCGCACGGCTGCCCTCCGCGTCATGCGGTGGGCAGCCAGCCGACCTTCCCGGCCAGCAGCGCATACCCCACGAACGCTCCGACATCGAGCAGCGTATGGGCCACGACCAGCGGACCCACCCGCCCCCACCGCCGGTAGAGCAGGACGAAGACGACGCCCATCACCATGTTGCCGATGAACCCGCCGATGCCCTGATACAGGTGGTACGAGCCGCGCAGCACCGAACTCGCCGCGAGAGACCCCATCGGCGAGAACCCCAACTGATCGAGTCTGCGCAGCAGATACCCGACCACGATCACTTCCTCGAGAACCGAGTTCTGCGCCGCCGACAGGATCAGCACGGGGAACTTCCACCACACGTCGGGCAACGCCTCAGGAACCACTGTGAGGTTGAAGCCCAGCGCCCGCGCAAGCAGATAGAAGGCGATACCGGTCGAACCGATCCCCGCCGCGATCACCGCACCACGGGACAGATCGAAGCCGGGTCGCTTGAGGTCGAAGCCGATCGAGCGGACTCCGGCCCCCTCCCGTACCAGCAGGTGAATCACCAGCGCGACCGGCACGAGGGCCGTGCAGATCCCGAAGAGCTGCCAGGCGAGATCAAGCCAGGGACGCCCGGGTGCCGCCGACGCGTTGAGCGTGGCCGCCTGGTCCTTGAGACCACCCGGCTTGGTCACCGACCCGATGAAACTGATCAGCGCGGAGACTCCGCTGGCACCGAGCGACAGCGCGAGGACAAGAAGCGTCTCGTCCCGGAGAATTCTCCGCGAAATCCGCTCATGGGGAAAAGATCCGGCCACCAGCCCTGCCTCCACGTGCACACCTGCCTTAGTTGACCAATCACGCCCCGCACACATGCTCGCCCCACTAGGGTCTCGAATGCAGGTACGAAGACCGTGCGCGACAGGCCAGGGGGACGGTACGCCACGCACCTGTGTCGACCGTACGTACCCCCGCGCGTCGTGCATCCAGACGTACGAAGAGGGGCTCCAGCGTCATGGGACGTCACAACATGCCGGACCGCAGATCGAGGGCGACTGCGGCGGATGCGCAGCGCCCGGGCCCGCGCCGCCGCATGGTCGCCATCGCGACAGTCCTCGTTCTGGGTGTCGCAGGCTCGGCCGCCTACGCGGTGGGCGCCGACTGGCTGCCTTTCGCGAACAAGTGCACGGACGACGCCGTACGCATCGATGTCGTCGCCTCCCCCGACATGGCCCCCGCCCTGCGCGACACCGCCGCCTACGCACGTGACAAGGAGATCACCTCCGACGGCCGCTGCATGGACGTCCGGGTCACCGCGCGCGACTCGTCCAAGTTCGCCGACTCTCTGCGTACGGAAGGCAAGCCCGGTGCGTACGAGGTGTGGGTGCCGGACTCGGACATGTGGGTGGAGCGGGTTCAACTGCAAGGCGACGAGAGCCTGTTGACGCCCACCGGCAACATCGCCTCGACCCCCGTGACCATGGGCATGGTGCCGGCCGCCGCCAAGAAGCTGGGCTGGCCGAAAAAGACGTACTCCTGGGCCGAGTTGGCGGGCGCCGCGACCCAGGGCGACCAGCTGCGGCTCGGTGCCGCGGATCCCGCGCGCAGCGCATCGGGCCTGCTCGCGCTGGCCAAGATGAGCGCGTCGGCGGAGCAGGCGGGCGGCGCGGAGGCGGAGGCCCAGATCGCGGCCACGGCGAAGATCCTCGCGCAGCGCACCTCGGACAGCGACGCCCAGGCCCTCGACACCCTGGCCCGGGACAACTCCGGTACGGAGCAGGGCAATCCGCGCCGCAACCAGGCCCTGATCGTCTCCGAGCAGGCGGCCTTCCAGCACAATGCCTCGGCCCAGGACGCCGGCAAGCTGGAGCTCTTCTACCCGAAGGACGGCGCGCCCGAGCTCGACTACCCGTACGCGCTGCTCGACGAGCCGGGACAGACCACCGACGAGAGCCGGGCCGCGCTGCGTTTCATGACGCTGCTCGGCGAGCAGGAGGGTGAGCGCATCCTCGCCGCGCACGGCTTCCGCACCGACCGCGGAGCGCCGTCGGACAGCCTGGTCCAGGGAGCCGGCGGCAGCGCGACCCAGCCAGTGGCCAACGCGTCGAGCGAAGAGCTCAGCAGCAAGCAGCTCCAGGAGACCCTGGGCGTCTGGACGATCACCGTGCAGAGCGCGCGGATCTCCGTCGTCGTGGACGTCTCCGGCTCGATGGCCGAGCTGGTGCCGGGCCGGGGCGCACCGCGTATGGACGTCACCAAGGCTGCCCTGACCGCCGCGCTGACCCAGTTCACCAACGAGGACCACTTCGGCCTCTGGGAGTTCTCCACCCTCCTGGACGGCAAGCGCGACTACCGCGAACTGGTGCCCACGGACCGCCTCGGCAAGCAGACGGGCAAGGGCGGCACCACACAGCGCGAGCGTCTGACGGCGGCGTTCGGCAAGCTGCAGCCGGTGCCCAATGGTGCGACCGGTCTGTACGACACGACGCTCGCCGCGTTCCAGCAGGCCCAGAAGACCCATGTGCCCGACATGTTCAACGCCGTGGTGATCGTCACCGACGGCGAGAACCAGGACCCGAACTCGATCACCCGCAGTGCCCTGATCTCCCAGCTGGAGAGCCTGTCCGACCCGGACCGTCCGGTGCCGCTGATCGCGGTCGCGGTCGGACCGGGCGGTGACCAGGACGAACTCGACCAGGTGGCCAAGGCGACCGGCGGCTCGGGCCACCAGGTCGACGACCCGGCGCAGGTCCCGGAAGTGATCCTCAAGGCGATCACGGCGGCTGCCCAGGCGAGCGCGGGCTGAGCCGGGGCGGGCCGGGGGACCCGGCCCGCCGCGCACCTCACTGCTGTCCCGGAGCCACCACCGCGTCCGGCAGCGCCCCGACCGGCCAGGTGTGCACGGGTTCGCCCGCGTGCATGAGCTCGCAGTAGCGCCGCGTCGTGGCGGCCAGCGCCGCCTCCCGGCCCAGACCGCTCTCCAGCGCCCGGTGGTAGGTGGCCACCTGCCACGAAGCCCCGTTCACCCGGCGCTTGCAGCGCTCCTCGATGACCCCCAGATAGTGGTCCCGGTCCACAGGCGCCACACCCCACGCATCCAGCCCCGCGGCGGCCAGCGGCAGCAGCTCGTTGCGTACGAGATCGACGGCCGGCATCCGCGCCACGCCCCCGAAGCGCCCGGGGCGCGGCCAGTCGGGCTCGGCCTCGATGCCGTACCGGCAGGCGGGGGCGGAGGTGGGGGGGCGCCGAAGTTGGCGGCGCCCGCCTCGAACGGCAGCCGCGACCACACCGGCCGGCCGTCCTCGGCGAGCGCCCGCACGACGCCGTAGTAGAAGGCCGCATTGGCGACGACATCGGTGACGGTCGGACCGGCCGGCAGGACCCGGTTCTCCACCCGCAGATGCGGTACGCCGTCGGCGATCCCGTAGACGGGACGGTTCCAGCGGTACACCGTGCCGTTGTGCAGCACGAGTTCGGCCAATGACGGCACACCGCCCTCGTCGATCACGCGCAGCGGTTCCTCGTCGTCGCAGATCGGCAGCAGCGCGGGGAAGTAGCGCAGATTCTCCTCGAAGAGGTCGTACGGCTTGGTGATCCAGCGCTCCCCGAACCACGTACGCGGCCGCACGCCCTGCGCCTGGAGCTCGGGCGGACGCGTATCGGTGGCCTGCAGGAACAGCGGCGGCCGCGACTCACGCCACAGTTCGCGCCCGAACAGGAAGGGCGCGTTGGCGCCCACGGCTATCTGCGCGGCCGCGACGGCCTGCGCCGCGTTCCACACATCGGCGAACCGCCCCGGCGTGACCTGCAGATGCAACTGCACGGAGGTGCAGGCCGCTTCGGGCGCGATCGACGCGGAGGTGCAGCTGAGCCGCTCGACCCCCTCGATCTCGAGGTGGAAGTCCTCGCCTCGGGCAGCCACCATCTGGTCGTTGAGCAACATGTAGCGATCGACGGCCGAAAGGTTCGAGGACACCAGATCGTCCTGCCCGAGCGTCGGCAGAATTCCGATCATGACGATCCCCGCGGCCACTTCGTTCGCTTTACGGTGCGCATAGTTCAGTCCGGTACGAAGTTCCTCCGCAAGCTGGTCGAGAACGCGCCCGCCCAGCGCGTGCGGAGCAATATTCACTTCGAGATTGAACATCCCGAGTTCGGTCTGGAAATCACGGCTCGCGATCCGTTCGAGAACTTCCGCATTCATCATTCTCGGCAGACCATCGGGCCCCGTGAGATTCAGCTCTATCTCCATGCCCATGAGATTCCGGGGCCGGTCGAACCGCTTCTCGTCCAGCAGACGCGCGAGCCCCGCGAGGCACTGCTGCAGCTTTCTGCGGTAGCGCTGCCGATCGGACAGGTCGAACGCTCCCGCCGCGACCTTCTCCCCCATCGAAGTGTCCCCTCCTCGATTGGGCAGTCCACGGCCATGTCACCGGGGATGATGCCCAGGCAATGTGATCGATAACGCCCCGCACCTGCCCACCCGGCTGTACCCTCAATCACATTCACGCGCGGCACATTCACGCGGCATGCGGCACAGCGCAGTTGCGCTCGCGAGAGCAGTGGTGGAATACGCCGACGAGAATCGGCCGACCGCCCGTACGGACATCGCCCAGGTCAGCGGCGCCGGCCCGGTACGGAATCGGGAGAAATACCGCGGCAGAGCGACCGAATATCGCCTTGCCCGCAATACTGGCGACGGCTACCCGAAACATTGCGAGAACACGCGTCGTATAAACTCCGCGAACGAGGCAGAGAGTTGGCGCTCGCGGACCGGAACCTGGCCATCCCCCGCCCCTCTGGCCCCGAGAGCTGACAACGCCGTCTGCACCCACGCCCCCGCACCACCAGCCTGTCTCATGAGAGGCGACCCATCATGCCGCTGCAAGTCCCTCCGGCTCCCGCGCCAGCCCTGCGCAGCGTCCTCGCGGCACTTGGTTCCCCCACTGCCGTACGCGAGGCGCGCACCCCGTCCCTGCGCAACGCACAGGGGCCCGTCACCGCCGAACTCCCGCTGCCCGTCCACGTCCTGAACCAGGCCGGCACACCCCGGACCCGGCTCACCGGATGGCGCTTCCTGCTGCGCAGTGAGGGCCGCACGGTGGCCGCCTGCGACACGATGCTCACGGCGGACGGCTGGACCTTCTCGCACTTCTTCGAAGGCCCGTACATCACCTCCACCGAACGGGCCCTGCGCCAGGCGGAGTCCCTGCAGACGAACTGCCAGCCGCGTCTGCTCTCGGTGCCCGAGCTGTACATGCTGACGTTGTGGCTGCACAACGACTGCACCTCGGACGGCACGGAGGGTCGCCTCGCCTCCACAGATGTCCTCGTACCCCTGGCTCCCGCGCCCCCCGGGATCGCCGCCCATCAACCGCATCTCGCGGCGGAGCTGCTTCCTGTCCTGTCTCACCGGCTCGCTCCCGCCGCCCTGCTCGGCCAGGCGGTCTGAGCACCTGTGCCTGTGCCCCGCGATCCAGCCGGTCGCGGGGCACACGCATGGGCGCGTGAAGGCACCCGCTTGGCCCCTACACGGGCCCTGCCCGCACCGCCCGACCGGACTAGCCCCTTCAGGCCACCCCTAACCACCCGAAGAGACCGCCGAGTTGGACTGAACCGTCCGCACGGGTGATGCGTCACTTCCTGGTGAGGAGCGCTGCCGGTAAATCCCTGCGGAATCGAGCCCGTAGGGCAACACTGGTTCCGGACCGACCACACGGGGGCGGCAATGAACACCGCAGCACACCGATCCATCCGCGGGACACAGATCACCACTACGGACCAGCGAAAGAACCCTTCCATGTGCCAGCACCAGCCAGCCTGTCCCACAGCCGACTCAGCCGACCGGGAAGCCGCGCTCCTTGTGGCCTTCCACCCGGAGCAGGGCTGGAGCCTGCTGTGCAACGGCGTCCTGCTCTTCGAGGACACCGGTGAGCTGCTGCCGGACGGGCAGATCATCGCTCCGCACCGGCCGCTGGGCACCGGCTCGGTGGTCCGCGCGGCCTGAGGGCACCACTGCGCAATACCGAGGGCCGGCCCGGAGATCACTCTCCGAACCGGCCCTGACGTTTGCCCGGTCGGCTCAGTTCTCGTACGCGTCCAGCGGCGGGCAGGAGCAGACGAGGTTGCGGTCGCCGTACGCCTGGTCGATCCGGCGCACCGGCGGCCAGTACTTCTCCGCCGCCACCAGACCGCCCGGGAAGACGGCCTCTTCGCGGGTGTACGGGTGCTCCCACTCGCCGGCCATGGTCGCGGCCGTGTGCGGGGCGTTGTGCAGCGGGTTGTCCTCCGCGGGCCACTCGCCCGCGCCGACCTTCTCGATCTCCGCGCGGATCGCGATCATTGCGTCGCAGAACCGGTCGAGCTCACCCAGGTCCTCGCTCTCGGTCGGCTCGATCATCAGCGTGCCGGCCACCGGGAAGGACATCGTCGGCGCGTGGAAGCCGTAGTCGATCAGACGCTTGGCGATGTCGTCCACGCTCACACCGGTCGCCTTGGCCAGCGGCCGGATGTCGATGATGCACTCGTGCGCCACCAGTCCGCCGGGACCGGTGTAGAGCACCGGGTAGTGCGGCTCCAGTCGCTTGGCGATGTAGTTGGCGCCGAGCACCGCGACCTGCGTCGCGCGCTTGAGTCCCTCGCCGCCCATCAGACGTACATACGCCCAGGAGATCGGCAGGATCCCGGCCGAGCCGAACGGCGCGGCGGAGATCGGACCGACACCGGTCTCCGGACCCGCGGCGGGCTGCAGCGGGTGGTTGGGCAGATGCGGCGCGAGGTGCTCGCGCACCGCGACCGGACCGACGCCCGGGCCGCCGCCGCCGTGCGGGATGCAGAAGGTCTTGTGCAGGTTCAGGTGCGAGACGTCGCCGCCGAAGTGCCCCGGCTTGGCAAGGCCCACCAGCGCGTTGAGGTTGGCGCCGTCGACGTAGACCTGGCCGCCTGCGTCGTGCACCTGGGCGCAGATGTCGGCGACGTGCTCCTCGAAGACACCGTGCGTCGAGGGGTACGTGATCATCAGGACCGCGAGCTGGTCCTTGTGCAGCTCGATCTTCGCGCGCAGGTCCGCGACGTCGATCTCACCGTCGTCGGCGGTCTTGACCACGACGACCTTCATGCCGGCCATCACGGCGCTCGCGGCGTTGGTGCCGTGCGCGGAGGACGGGATGAGGCAGATGGTGCGCTGGTCGTCACCGTTGGCACGGTGGTAGCCGCGCACCGCGAGCAGACCGGCGAGCTCGCCCTGCGAACCGGCGTTGGGCTGCAGCGACACCTTGTCGTAACCGGTGACCTCGGCGAGCTGCTCCTCGAGCTCACGGATGAGCGTGAGGTAGCCCTGCGCCTGCTCGGCCGGCACGAAGGGGTGCAGCTGGCCGAACTCGGGCCAGGTGACGGGCTCCATCTCGGTGGTCGCGTTCAGCTTCATGGTGCAGGAGCCGAGCGGGATCATGCCGCGGTCGAGCGCGTAGTCCTTGTCCGAGAGCTTGCGCAGGTAGCGCAGCATCGCGGTCTCGGAGCGGTGCTCGTGGAACACGGGGTGCGTCAGGTACTCGTCGGTGCGCAGCAGCCCGCTGGGCAGCGCCTCACCGGCGGCCTCGTCGAGTGCCGCGATATCGCCCTCGACCCCGAACGCGGCCCAGACGGCGGCCAGTTGCGTACGCGTGGTGGTCTCGTCGCAGGAGACGGAGACGTGGTCGCTGTCGACGAGGTGCAAGTTGACCCCGCCTTCACGCGCGGCGGACACGACCTCGGCGGCCCGGCCGGGGACGCGCAGGGTGAGAGTGTCGAAGTAGGAGCCGTGGACGACCTCGACCCCGCCGGCCTTGAGGCCCTCGGCGAGGATCGTGGCGTAACGGTGGGTGCGCCGGGCGATGCCCGCGAGGCCCTGCGGGCCGTGGTAGACGGCGTACATACCGGCCATGACGGCGAGCAGCACCTGCGCGGTGCAGATGTTGCTGGTCGCCTTCTCACGGCGGATGTGCTGCTCACGGGTCTGCAGCGCGAGGCGGTAGGCCTTGTTGCCATCGGCGTCGACCGAGACACCGACGAGGCGGCCGGGCAGGCTGCGCGCGAACTTCTCACGGACCGCCATGTAGCCGGCGTGCGGACCGCCGAAGCCCATCGGCACACCGAAGCGCTGCGTCGTACCGACGGCGATGTCCGCGCCGAGGTCGCCGGGCGAGGTGAGCAGCGTCAGGGCGAGCAGATCGGCGGCGACCGTGACGATCGCACCGAGCTCGTGCGCCTGCTCGATCACGGGCTTGAGGTCCCGCACGGCGCCGGAGGCGCCCGGGTACTGGAGCAGCACACCGAACACACCGCGCTCGGCGACCTCGGCCGGGATGCCCTGCGAAAGATCGGCGACGACCACCTCGACACCGGTCGGCTCGGCACGGGTCTCGATCACGGCGATGGTCTGCGGCAGCGCATCGGCGTCGACCAGGAAGACGCCCTGCTTCACCTTGCCCACCCGCCGCGCGAGCGCCATGGCCTCGGCGGCCGCGGTGCCCTCGTCGAGCAGCGAGGCGCCGGACGTCGGCAGACCGGTCAGATCGGCGACAACGGTCTGGAAGTTGAGAAGCGCCTCGAGGCGGCCCTGCGAGATCTCCGGCTGGTACGGGGTGTACGCCGTGTACCAGGACGGGTTCTCCATGACATTGCGCAGGATCACCGGCGGCGTGAACGTGCCGTAGTAGCCGAGACCGATCATCGGCGCGAGCACCTGGTTGCGGTCGGCCAACGTGCGCAGCTCCGCGAGGACTTCGGCCTCGCTGCGCCCCTCGGGCAGAGCCAGCGCCTCGGCGCTCTTGATCACGTCCGGCACCGCGGCCGCGGTCAGCTCGTCGAGCGAGCCGTAGCCGACCTGGGCGAGCATCTTGGCGCGCGCCTCGGCGTCGGGCCCGATGTGACGCTGCTCGAAGGGGATGCCACGCTCGAGCTCGTGCAGCGGGATGCGGTTGGCGGTCATCAGGGAGGCCTCCTGGTCGATACGACCTGCGAGGGGTACCACGGCGCGGGTACCCGGACGGCCTCCCCCTCTGTCATCTCAACCTGAGAGTTTCACCGGACCGTGCGTCATTTTTCACGATGCGCGCAGCCCGGCTTTCACCGTCGGTGAGAGCGGAAGCCGTCGACGTCCGCCCTGCTTTCCAGAGTGACCTCGTCCATGCGGTACGGGTGCCTGAGAGATTCCGGGGAGGATTTGCTCCTTCGGCGCCTCCGGCCAGCACGTTCACTGGGCCCGGAGAGCTCTCCCGCACGGGGTCAGCAGCCGTCTGCCAGCCTACCAGCGGGCACACCCGTCGATTCCTCGCCTACAGGGCCCCAATTCCCCGAGTGGCCAAGGGTCGCAATGTGCTCTTTCGTAGTCAATACGGATGACTTGCGACTGACGTCCGACTGACGTGCGACTTGTCTGGAGGGCCTGTGCAGACCGACATCGACCCCCGCAGTCTGATCGGCCGCAAGGCCTTCGACCGCAACGGCTCCAAACTCGGCACGGTGGACGAGGTCTATCTCGACGACGCGACCGGTGTCCCCGAGTGGGCGGCGATACGCACGGGACTGTTCAGCAGGGACGCGTTCGTCCCCCTGGAGCCCAGCGAACTGGTCGAGGGCACCCTGCACGTGCCGTACGAACGCTCCCTGATCAAGGACGCTCCTGACTTCGGCGTGGGCCGCCACCTCTCCCCCGAGCAGGAACTCCAGCTCTACCACCACTACGGCATCTCCCTCACAGACGACACCGACCCTCCCTCGGACCACGACTTCGGCCAGATCGCCGGCGACTGATTCAGCAGATCTCTCAGCCCCTGCGGCGCTTGAGCAGATCTTTCAGCCTCGCCGGCGTTTGATGCGATCCGAACGAAGTTCGGATGCGGGGTCCGGGGGGGAGCCCCCGGTTCGGGGAGGGGGGGGGAGGGGGAAACAGCCCGCCGCCGGCGCCACCGGCCCCCCCCCCGCAA
>NZ_JAEIMH010000160.1:0-8072 GCF_016464295.1 Streptomyces sp. N35
AGCTGCCGCATGGTCAGGTTCGTGCGGTAATAGACGGCCACCAACAGCACCCGATCCGCCAACGGCAGGCATCACGGACGGCCGCCGCCGGGACCGTTCCCGCCTCGTTCACGCACCACCTTCAGCAGCCCATCAAACTGCCGCATCCGCAGCCCCGAGAACGTCTCCACCCACACCCGCTCAGCCCTCAACACCCCAGCCATACACAGGAAATGCCCAGATCAGAGCCTTCTGCAACAGCCTTTAGGGGCTGTCCGGCGGATCAAAGGTTGAGTTGACTGGGCGCGTCAGGAGAGCCGTGCCTCAGCTGCAATATCGCCTGGTGAGCGATCTGGCATGCCTGCCATGATCGGCTTCATGGGCACGGATATCCATGGATTCATTGAGGTCAGGAACAGCTACATCGACAGCTCGGAGCCCGACGACGACGAGTTGTTCTTCCGCTGGCACCCCGCGATGGCCCTGAATCACGTCTATAACAGCCGGTCCTACGAAGCCTTCGGCTGTCTGTTCGGCGTCCGAGGACGGTCTTTCGAGCCGCTCGCCGCGCAACGTGGCTTCCCGCGAGACGCCTCACGTGCTGTAACGCGCGCCTTCGAGTGGGAACGGGAGGACTCGCACAGCCCGTCGTGGATCAGCTGGGCCGAATTGGAAGGTGCAGATTGGGAGAGTACGGGATCATTCGGAGGGCCGTCCGAGCCCAAGACACTCCTCACCCGACGCCAGGTGGTGCGTGATGAGGAGTGGGGTGACGTGTGGTCGGTGATGACCGTGCTTGCCAAAAGGCACAGTGCGGAGAACGTCCGCCTGGTGGTCTGGTTCGATAACTAGGCTGGCTCGACGGATCATGGACGGAGCCAGAGTCGGATTGTCGCGACAGTGACGGTGCCGTGGAAGACGTAGGCCCGTTTGTCGTATCTCGTGGCGACGGCCCGGGAGTTCTTGAGGGCGTTGATCGTTCGCTCGACTTCGTTGCGGCGCTTGTAGATCGTCTTGTCGAAGCCGGTGGGCCGGCCGCCCTGGCTGCCACGGCGCTTGCGGTTGGCCCGCTGGTCTTTCGGCTCGGGGATGGTGTGCTTGATCTGGCGTCTTCGCAGGTAGCGGCGGTTTCGGCGGGATGAGTACGCCTTGTCGCCGCTGAGGTGGTCGGGTCGGGTGCGGGGACGGCCGCCGTCCTGGCGGGCGACCCGGACACGATCCATGACCGGGATGAGCTGTGGGGCATCGCCCCACTGACCCGGCGTGAGCAGGAATGCGAGTGGTCGCCTGCCTCCCTCGCCGGCGAGGTGGATTTTGCAGGTCAGTCCGCCCCGGGAGCGTCCGAGTCCCTCATCGGGGCGGTGCTGCCGGGGCGTGCGTCTTTTCCCGGCACTCGCGGCGGCTTCTTGCGCGCTCCGGCGGCGTGTTGGTGGGCGCGGCACGAGGTCGAATCCACGCTCACCATCGACCAGTCGATGCGGCCGTCCGCGTCCGCATCGGCCAGGACGGCAGCCAAGATCTTGTCCCAGGTGCCGTCCGCCGACCAGCGTCTGTGCCGCTCGTAGATGGTCTTCCACGGACCGAAACGTGCAGGCAGATCCCGCCACGGAACCCCGGTACGTTCCCGAAACAGAATCCCGTTGATCACCCTGCGATGGCTCGCCCAACGCCCGCCGCGCTGTCCGGCCTTGGGTAGATGGGGCTTCAGTCGCGCCCACTCATCAGCCGTCAGATCTCCCCGCCCCATGCCCATGCCAACGAGCTGGAGACGCGACAGTCACATGATCCGCCGGACAGGCCCTAGTCGTGCGGCGTCACGGTGGCCGGAGAGAGCCCGGTACACCCGTGATGCGAACAGGGCTGAAACAGCCTTAAGACCAGCGGTGTGGCACCAAGGGTGCCAAGACGTCCCCCAACAGGTCCTGCCCGCGGCCCAGGGGGTCACGCGGGGCGTCCGCGGACACGTCAGCCAGACGCCGGCCGATCGCCGACCGGGCCACCGCTCAAATCCCGCGGCTGGGAGGGCAGCAGTCCGCTGACGGCCGCCCGGCGGGCTCCAGCGTCCGCTCGACCAGACTGATCCAGTCGGTGGCGGCGAGGAACTCCTTCCTGGACAGGTGGGTCCACCAGTGCAGCAGTCCGGTCCAGGACCGGACCCGCTCGAGAGCGATCGTGTAGGCGAAACGCGGAGGCGTGCCGCACTCGTGATGCCGCACCTGCCATCGCACCAGCCGCACACGGCACGAGTCCGGCGGCCCAGGGCCGTAGACGGCATCACGGTGTGCGTCCGATGACACTCACGGCGCTCACGCCCTCTCACCACTCTTGGACCTCACACGTTGCTCACGGCCCGTCGCGCGCGAGATCGCCAAGAGTGAGCAAGTCACCGTGCGAGGTTGATTCCTGTCAGCGCGAAGAGGTCGCCTGCCGAGAGTTCAGCCTGCTCGGAGCGCCAGCACCAGCACGGTGCCCAGGATCAGGCAGCAGCCGGCAGCGAAGGCCGGCCGGGGCCACCGCCAGGACAGGAACGTCGAGGCGGGCAGCGGGGTGAGTTGGCCTTGCGGTGGGCCGCCGTGGGTGCGCCACCAATGCGGGATGAGATCTGTGAGCAGCATCTGCGTGGCACGCGCGTGCGTGCCCTGACCGTAAGCATGGGGCAAACGCATCGAGCGGACGCTGGTGGTGACCATCAGCGAGCAGTCCTTGGCGTCCAGGTAGATGGCGCTCATGTCGCGCCACGCCACGGTGTGCGGCCAAGGTCGGAACACGGTCAACCCGCAAGGGCGTAGCAGAACCGGCCCGTCCTGTCGCACAGTCACAGCGACAGCCACCAGCGGGAAAAGCCACCAGGCCACGTCCCGCGCTGGCTGGTTGAAACACACCAGAAGTGAGACGAAGGACGCCCGAAGGAGCACCTCATTGCGGGCCGGCCACAGCCATGCGCGTACGGCATCGGCATCCGGCGGCATGGGCGCGATCGCGTTCTCGTGCATCCATCAGTCCTTGCTGGTATAGGGCAGCCCGCTCGGCATTGCCGGTCAAGCCCAGGCCCTGCCTGCAACTTGCTCCTTCGGATCCGGAAGATAGTTCACCCCCGAGCCCTGCTCGCGCGCCGAAAGTTGACGATCGCACAGGCTGGTTGACGGGCTCGGTCGCGTGCCCCGTCCCAGGTCTTTCGCGAGGACGACTCGTGGATACGGCTGAGGCCTGCGAGCCGGCAGGCTGAGGCGGTCCGGGTCCGGCCCTGCGCAGGGTGTCGGTTTGCCCAATGCAGGTGAACGAAACCCGTGTTAAGGCCCGGCGTACGGCCGACGAATCGTGCACCCGCAGGTGCACACGGCCGGGGAACGCGTGCACCGAGTCCCTGCCGTGTCGGTGCGGTCGGCCGAGTGCCCAGGCCGCGGCGGCGCGGCGTTCGGCGAGTCTCCAGACCCCTGGCGGACTGCGCCGAACCGCGCCCTTGAGCGAGTCTCCAGATCTACTGGCGGACTGCGCCGATCCTCGATCCGGGATGCCTGCTCCCGGTCACGTCTCAAAGATCCAAGCCGTACATGAAGACCGTCTGAGCACCCGCTGAAAAACCCGCTAGAACCGTATTGATCCGATATAAAGAGGGACCAGACCGTGGCGGATCGCGTCGCCGGCGACATGAGGGCCGGGGCCCTTCCACGGAGGGGGCGGGGCGGCAGCGGGGCGGGGGCGCGCGCGGCGGGCCGCCCCCGCCGGCGCGCCGGGTCCCGCCCATCAGCCCCATGCCGAACACCACCACTCCCAGCAGTAGATGTAGCGTCGCACTCTTCGCTGTCGGGCCAGTTCGTTTGCGTATCTCGGTGGTCTTCATCGCGCCTCCGGGGTGGTGAGCGGTTTGATCAGCAAGACGGCCGCCCCCCGGGCCCAGGTCGGGTACGGCCTGGCGCAGGGATTTGACGGCCTGGACGAGGTCCTTGCCGGGGTCGACGTCTGCTTCGTCGAGGATCCCGGCGACCCAGCGGCGCACTTTCGCGCACTCCGGGGTAGTGGCGTAGTCGTCGACTAGGTGCAGCGCATGCTCAAGACCTGGACAAATGCGGTCGTCAGCGGTGGCAAGGTCCTGCACGATGGCCGCGCGCAGCTGTGCGGTCTCGTTCAGGAACACCACACCGTGGTTCACGCTCTTGTGGGGCTTGCGCCTGGTGGACGCCGTCGGGCTCCGATCGTTGGCAGGGTGGGGAGGCGTCAGCCAATTGCGATGCGGGGCTGGGCTGCCGGGTCGATCCAGCGCATGATCTGCGTCATTGTCGCCTGCGGGACCGAGACACCGCCGGCGGTTGCGCCCTGGCCGTTGACGTGCAGGAAGATGCCGGCGCCCCGGCCGGGCACAGCGGGCCACAGGTTGTAGTCGATCACCAAGGCGTAGCGGTAGGCCGGAGTGTGCCGGATGATCTGCTCGCTGCCCCGCTCCCCTGCTTCGGTGAGGGGGAAACCGCCCTCTGAGGCGCGCCGCATCTGGTTGTAGTAGGCCGACTTGGGGTCCTCCACCCACCAGTGATCCGCAGTGACCTGTGTGTAGGGGACTTTCGTGCCCGGGTTGGCGTTGATGCCGAAGCCCTCGGTGATCGTGTACGTGCCGGTCGGTGTCGTGGAGGTGCCCTGGGTGCGGGTGGCGCCATTGGTGATCCCGTTGGATCCGACCCGGGCCTGGTTGGTGGACAACTGCTGCTTCCAGCCGCTGCTGTTCTTCTGCCAGGCCGTGACCGTGGCGCGGGACCCGGACGCCTTCACCGTGATCACTTGCCGGGAGCTGCCGACTTGCACAGGCACGGGCCAGCTCCGGGCTGCAGTAGGCACGGCGCTGTTCTTCCCGCCAGCGCGGGATGGGCTCTTTGTGGAGTCTGGCGTCTTCTTCGGCGTCTGCGATGGCGCAGCGGCAGACGGTATCCGGGCCATGGTGCTGGAGGTGCTCGGCGCAGCGCTCGCGCTCTCCGAGCTGGAAGGACTTGCGCTCGCAGACGGGGACTGCGATGTGGAAGCAGACGCGGACGGCAGGTCGTCGCCGTTGCTGGCCGCGGAGACGTGCCGGGCGTCCGGGGCATCCGCGTTCGCCACCACGGTGACTGCTGTGGCCACGCCCGCGACGGCCACGGTGGCAATGACCGTCGGTGTCCAGCGCTTCCTGCGGTGCTTCACTTCACATCCTCTCTGACAAGGCAGCAGAAACGTTACTGCACGGAGTATTTCATCCTATTACGGCAGCAAGACGGCAATAACTTCGGGAGCTGCGGAGCAGTGCGGGCGGCGGGCAGCATGCCCCAATCGGGTGAGCGGACGGCGCGCCGATGGCGTCATCACCGGCTGAGGCAGAGGTGGTTGGGGACCCTGACAGGCGTACGAGTGAGCGGTTACCGTCGTTCCTGCTCGTCGCCTGCCGGGACTGCGGCAGCGGGCACTGCTGACCGCCGTCCCGGTCCTGGATTCCTGGGGCGGCGCATCCTCCCCGACGCCGCCCCGGACTCCTCTTCACCCTCTTTCGGTAGGTGCTTCCTGCTGCCGTTACGACCGGCGCGGGTAGGTTCTGTCACTTTGGTTTCCGCACGAGCGGACGGTGAGGGCGACCAATCGTCTCAACGCGCACGCCGGAAGCCGGGGAGCGGGCCATGCCGGAACGCACCGGTGGGGCCCCTTCTATGGTTTGACTGCCACACCGGCGGACTGCTCGCCGGGCAGCGCCTGAGCCGGGCAGATGTTCAATACCCGCTGCATCGCTTCCCGTTCTGCCGCCGTGACCCACAGCTCGTATTTCGTCTTCACCGCGATCTGCCGCGCCACGTACGTACACCGGTACGACTTGTTCGCAGGCAGCCACGATGCCGCGTCGGCATCCGACTTCTGCTGATTGGCCGGTCCGTCCGCCGCAATCAGATTCAGCGGATCATTCGCGAGGGCCTCGCGCTGGGGCTGGCTGATCTGCTGAGCGCCCTTTTGCCACGCATCGGACAACGCGACGACGTGATCGATCTGCACGGCCATCGACGTGGTGCGGCCGCGTACGAAGTCGATGCGCTTTCCGGTGTATGGATCAGCAGGCAGGGTGCCGGCCGCCACGACACACGCCGAACCGTCCTTGCCCGTCACGTTCACCAGGTCGCGGCGCAGGATGTCGTTACGGGTATCGCAGCCGTTGCGGCTACCGGGAGCAGTGGTCGAGTCGGACCAGGCCGGGCCGAACTTTCCGGTGCGTACGTAGCCGGTCTTCGGCGCACGGCCCTTCACCGGCAGCGCGTTCAGAGCGGCGAGTGCGCTGCCCGGCTTCGCCGCAGTCCCGCCTGTGGATGCTGTGCTGGCCGGTTTCGCATCGGCGCTCGTACCGCCGTCGAATTCACAGCCGGTCGCCGCGAGCGCGACGAGGAGCATGACAGCTGCGGTACGACGGGCGGTACGCAGGCGTGAAGGGTGCTGCACCGGGTGAAACCTTCCAGGACTGTTGGGGGGCAGGAGACGGGCGGCGCCGGTCCTCACGTCTGCTGGGCCGCGGCGGTGGTCAGGCGAGCGGAGAGCCTTCGCGCGCGGCGCTTGGCGCGTTCGGCGCGGCGGTACAAGGCGAAGCGCTCTTCCCCGTTCAGCCCGGCCCGGATCCCGAAACGGGAGGATGCCAAGCGGGTCCCTTCGGTGGCCAGCGCATCGTCCAGGCACACAGCCTGGACCGGACACACGCCGCACAAACGACGCGCCTCGACCGCCGCGACGCCGTTGGCATCCGCGTCGAAGGGAAACCACAACTCCGGATCCCGACCCGCGCATACCGCCCAATCCCGCCAGCTGCTCCCGCCCGCCTGTGCCGGTACGGTGCGCCCGTGGGCTTCCGGACAACCGCACGCGGCGCCCGGCCTCGCACATTGGCCGGCAGGCCCCGCTCCTGCGCCGACGAGCGGACCGCGACCGGGTCCGGGCCCGTAACTGGAGCAGCCGGCCACTCGCCGCTGGTCTTCTTCAGCCGCCCGGCGACCGCCAGATGCGCGGATCACACGCTCAACCATCGCAGACTCCATCCTCTCGGTGGTGGGGCAGCGGGGCCGAACAACTTGCCTTGGCCCGATGAGTAGTTCGGTGCTACGCCCGCAACGACGTGGTCACGGACCCGGCCATCGCGCCCGGCTCGGCAGGCCGCTGCCGGTTTCACGGCATGGTGTGTGCATAGGGAGGACGGGCAGGGCCGCGGTCAGGGCAGATACGGCCCCGCCCACCCTCACTTACTGGGAGAGCGGGACCGCGCGGTGATGACGCGGTCGGCCCCGTTGTGCCTCAAGCGTTGAATACGGGGCAGGCGTGCCGGCCGAGCCCGACGTCACCGAGCTGCAGGTCCAGCTGCGAGGAGACCGCGGCCAACGAGTACTGGCGGCGCCAAACCCTCCCCGCTGGTCGCGGCCAGACTCACGCCCCCTGTCGAACCGTCGGGGTCGTTGATGTGGGGCAGAGACGCGGCGACCGGAGCAATCGCATAGCCGCCCGCACTCCGCTACCCGCCCGGACGCACTGGCGCCGGACCTGGGCCGGTGGAGTTCGTACCTTGACCGGACGGGCCCTCACCCGAACCACCAGCACTGGTGCCGAACTTGGTACCCGAACCAGTAGCAGGGTCAGGCTTCAGATCTTCGCCCTTCACCTGGGCTATGCAGCAGACGCTGCG
Organism: Streptomyces sp. N35; assembly: GCF_016464295.1. Lineage (NCBI taxonomy): Bacteria > Bacillati > Actinomycetota > Actinomycetes > Kitasatosporales > Streptomycetaceae > Streptomyces > Streptomyces sp. N35. Next base: position 7,643 of record NZ_JAEIMH010000160.1, read on the forward strand.
GGCCATCGACAGCGACGACGGGACGATCGCCGAGTCGGAGATGATCGTCGGCCTCGATGACGACCTGGCCTTCTGATCCAGTTCATCCGCGCAGCGGTCAAGTTCCGGGTGTCCAGCTGGATGATTCGGACAATCGATGCAGCCTGTCAACCTTCATCAGATGACTGTCCACCTTCGTTGCCTCATGTAATCCATTGCGAGAAGCAATTCCTGATGTTGCGTCACATTGTTGCAACGGCGAACTGAAGTGGATCCGCTGCGCGCGGTCCTCCACCTCGCTGCCCGAACCACACCTCAGGCTCGATGAATACGGCCTGGCGTCATCAGGAGATTCACATGAAAGTCACTCACGTTGCTCAGCGTCGATTGGTCACCAGTGCCATTCTCGTTGCCCTGACAGCCGGCGGTGCGGCTACTCTTGCGCCGATCG
>NZ_JAEIMH010000161.1:0-8051 GCF_016464295.1 Streptomyces sp. N35
GCGGCGAAGACGCCGTACTTCTACTCCTCGTATGACGAGGAGAGTGAGGTCGCGCCGCGGACGAAGCCCGCGGTGATCATTCTGGGTTCGGGTCCGAACCGGATCGGTCAGGGTATCGAGTTCGACTACTCCTGCGTCCACGCCTCGTTCGCACTGTCCGAGGCGGGTTACGAGACGGTGATGGTCAACTGCAACCCGGAGACCGTCTCCACCGACTACGACACCTCCGACCGCCTCTACTTCGAGCCGCTCACGCTGGAGGACGTGCTGGAGATCGTGCACGCCGAGCAGCAGGCCGGCCCGCTCGCGGGTGTGATCGTGCAGCTCGGCGGCCAGACCCCGCTGGGTCTGTCGCAGGCCCTGAAGGACAACGGCGTCCCCGTCGTCGGCACCTCCCCGGAGGCCATCCACGCCGCCGAGGACCGCGGCGCCTTCGGCCGCGTCCTGGCCGAAGCCGGCCTGCCCGCCCCCAAGCACGGCACCGCGACCACCTTCGCGGAGGCGAAGGAGATCGCCGACGAGATCGGCTACCCGGTCCTGGTCCGCCCGTCCTACGTCCTCGGCGGACGCGGCATGGAGATCGTGTACGAGGAGGCGCGGCTGTCCTCGTACATCGAAGAGTCGACCGAGATCAGCCCGACCCGGCCGGTCCTGGTCGACCGGTTCCTCGACGACGCGATCGAAATCGACGTGGATGCGCTTTACGACGGCACCGAGCTCTACCTCGGCGGCGTCATGGAGCACATCGAGGAGGCCGGTATCCACTCCGGCGACTCCGCGTGCGCGCTGCCCCCGATCACCCTGGGCGGGTTCGACATCAAGCGGCTGCGTGCCTCAACCGAAGGCATCGCCAAGGGTGTCGGGGTCCGCGGGCTGATCAACATTCAGTTCGCGATGGCCGGCGACATCCTGTACGTCCTGGAGGCGAACCCGCGCGCCTCGCGCACCGTCCCGTTCACCTCGAAGGCCACCGCGGTGCCGTTGGCGAAGGCCGCCGCGCGGATCTCGCTCGGTGCGACCATCGCCGAACTCCGCGCCGAGGGCCTGCTCCCGGCCACCGGTGACGGCGGCACCCTCCCCCTCGACGCGCCGATCTCCGTCAAGGAAGCCGTCATGCCCTGGTCGCGCTTCCGCGATATCCACGGCCGTGGCGTCGACACCGTGCTGGGCCCGGAGATGCGTTCCACCGGCGAGGTCATGGGCATCGACTCGGTCTTCGGCACCGCCTACGCCAAGTCACAGGCCGGAGCCTACGGGCCGCTGCCGACCAAGGGCCGGGCATTCATCTCCGTCGCCAACCGCGACAAGCGCTCCATGATCTTCCCGGCGCGCGAACTGGTCTCGCACGGCTTCGAGTTGATGGCCACCTCCGGCACGGCCGAAGTCCTGCGCCGTAACGGCATCAACGCCACCGTGGTGCGCAAGCTCAGCGAGGGCGAAGGCCCCAACGGTGAGAAGACGATCGTCCAGCTGATCCACGACGGCGAAGTCGACCTGATCGTCAACACCCCGTTCGGCACGGGCGGTCGCCTTGACGGCTACGAGATCCGCACCGCCGCCGTCGCCCGCAGCGTGCCGTGCCTGACCACGGTCCAGGCACTCGCCGCCGCCGTCCAGGGCATCGACGCACTCAACCACGGTGATGTGGGCGTGCGTTCACTGCAGGAACACGCCGAGCATCTGACCGCGGCTCGCGACTAGCAGCCCAGGAGGGGGACACCGGAAACGGTGTCCCCCTCTTCATGCGGCCCCCAGCTCGCGACCAGACCTAGGACTTCCGACATGTACAAACTCTTCTTCAACCTCGTCTTCAAGCGGATGGACCCGGAGCAGGCCCACTACATGGCCTTCCGCTGGATCCGGCTCGCCGCCCGCATCCCCGTCCTGCGGACGTTCGTCGCGGCCGTGCTCGCCCCGCGCTTTCGCGAACTGCGCACCGAGGCAATGGGTTTGCGGATGCACGGCCCGTTCGGGCTCGCGGCCGGCTTCGACAAGAACGCCGTCGCGATCGACGGCATGACCATGCTCGGCTTCGACCACATCGAGATCGGCACGGTCACCGGCGAGGCACAGCCCGGCAACCCCAAGAAGCGGCTGTTCCGGCTCATCTCCGACCGTGCGCTGATCAACCGGATGGGCTTCAACAACGAGGGCTCGGCGGCGGTCGCGGAGCGTCTCGGGGCCCGTAAGGCGGCCTTCAAGACCGTCGTCGGCGTCAACATCGGCAAGACCAAGGTGGTCCCGGAGGCCGAGGCCGTCGGCGACTACGTGAAGTCCACCGAGCGGCTCGCCGCCCACGCCGACTACCTGGTCGTGAACGTCTCGTCCCCCAACACCCCCGGCCTGCGCAACCTCCAGGCCGTCGACCACCTCCGCCCGCTGCTCTCGGCGGTACGCGAGGCCGCGGACTCGGCGGTACGGGACCGCCGGGTCCCGCTCCTGGTGAAGATCGCGCCCGATCTCGCCGACGAGGACATCGACGCGGTGGCCGACCTGGCCGTGGAGCTCGGCCTCGACGGCATCATCGCCACCAACACCACGATCGGCCGCGAGGGTCTGCTCTCCGACCCCGAGCTGGTCAAGGAGACCGGCGGACTGTCCGGCGCGCCCCTCAAGGAGCGCTCCCTCGAGGTCCTGCGCCGCCTGTACGCCCGCGTGGGCGACCGGATCACCCTGGTCGGCGTCGGCGGCATCGAGAACGCCGAGGACGCCTGGCAGCGCATTCTCGCCGGCGCGACGCTGGTGCAGGGCTACAGCGCCTTCATCTACGAGGGCCCGTTCTGGATGCGCGCCATGCACAAGGGACTTGCCGCCCGTCTGAACACCTCCCCGTACGCCACGCTGGCCGAAGCGGTCGGCGCCGACACGCGAAAGGTCTCCGTATGAGCATCGAATCGTTTGGCAGCCGCCTTCGGCGCGCGATGGACTCGCGCGGCCCGCTGTGCGTCGGCATCGACCCGCACGCCTCGCTGCTCGACTCGTGGGGCCTGCCCGACACGGTCGAGGGCCTGGAACGGTTCTCGCGCACGGTGGTCGAGGCGCTCGGCGAGACGGTCGCGGTGTTCAAGCCGCAGGCGGCGTTCTTCGAGCGGTTCGGGTCGAAGGGTGTGGCGGTGCTCGAGACCACCGTCGCGGAGGCGCGGGCCGCGGGTGCGCTGGTCTGCATGGACGCCAAGCGCGGGGACATCGGGTCCACGATGGCCGCGTACGCCGAGGCCTTCCTGCGCAAGGACTCGCCGCTGTTCTCGGATGCGCTGACGGTGTCGCCGTATCTCGGATACGGGTCGTTGAAGCCCGCCGTCGACCTCGCGCGCGAGAACGGTGCCGGTCTGTTCGTCCTCGCGCTCACCTCCAACCCCGAGGGCGGCGAGGTGCAGCACGCCGTGCGGGCCGACGGCCGTAACGTCGGGGCGACGATGCTCGGGCATCTGGCCGAGGAGAACGCGGGGGAGTCGCCGCTCGGGTCGTTCGGGGCGGTGGTCGGGGCGACGCTCGGGGACCTGTCCTCGTACGAGCTGGATATCAACGGGCCGTTGCTGGCGCCGGGGATCGGGGCGCAGGGGGCTACGCCTGCGGATCTGCCCTCGGTGTTCGGGTCCGCGGTCCGGAATGTGGTGCCGAATGTGAGCCGGGGTGTGCTTCGGCACGGGCCGTCTGTTGAGGCGCTGCGTGCTTCGGCTTCCGAGTTCGCGGAGCAGGTTCGGTCCGCTGTGGCCGGGGCCTGATTTCTGAGGGGAGCGGCCGGAGTGGGGGAAGGCAGTCCGTCGTAGACAGCGCGAGCCCGTGTCCACAGGTGCGGGCCGCGCGGGGGACCTTTGCCGGGCAAGCGGGGACGTTGCCCGCACTGCGGGGGCGTCGGCGCGGGCGATCGTGGACATGGAGATTCAGCGACATGTCCAGGGCCTGGCCCGAGCAGGGCCACCCGGAACGGAGAGCCCTTGTCCCGGCAACCCAGACCGACGCCCGCGCAGTCATCGGCCGAGATCCTCGCTCTCGAGCCGGTGGGTGCGTATCACCGGCTCGTGCTGCACGCGGGCGAGGCCGCGGCCCGGGTGTCGCCCGGACACTTCGCCGCCCTCGCCATCGGAGGCCGTGACTCCTCGATGCTGCTGCGGCGTGCGTTCTCCATCCATCGGGCCGATCCGGACGCCGGCACCATCGAGGTGGTCTTCGCCGTGCACGGCAGAGGGACCAGGGCGCTGGCCGCGCACCACGTCGGCGACCGCGTCGATCTGATCGCCCCGCTCGGGACGCCGTTCCCGCTGTCCGACGGGCCCGCCAGCGCCGTGCTCGTCGCCGGTGGTTACGGGAGCGCGCCGTTGTTCGGGCTCGCCGAGCAGATCCTCGACCGCGGCGGACGCGTCGGGTTCGTCCTCGGGGCCGCCACCGCCGGCAAGCTCTTCGGCGTCGGCCTCGCCCGCGCCCTCACCCCGCACGTCGCCGTGACGACCGACGACGGGTCGTACGGCGCCGAGGGCCGTGTCACCGGCCAACTGCCGGGCATGATCCGCGAACTCGGCGCCACCGAGGTGCACTCCTGCGGACCGATGCCCATGCTGCGCGCCGTCACCGAGATCGCCACCGCGCACGGCGCCACCAGCCACACCGCCGTCGAAGAGGCCATGGCCTGCGGCATCGGGATCTGCATGACCTGCGTGCTGCCGGTGGAGGGCGAGGACGGCGTGACCCGCTTCCTGCGCTCCTGCACCTCGGGCCCGGTCTTCGACGGGACGAAAGTGCGCTGGGCGGATACCGGGACGCTCCCGCCCGACCTCGAAGGCGCCGACGCCATGCGGCCACAGCACCAGGAGTGCGCGCGATGACGCCACGTATCGACATGTCGGCACCGCTCGGTGCGACCGTGACCCTGCCCAATCCCCTCAGCACCGCTTCCGGGTGCGCCGGATATGGGAGGGAGCTGGATCAATTCGTACCGCTCTCCGCACTCGGCACGATCACCACCAAGACGATCATGCCGTATGTGCGCTCCGGCCGGGCCACCCCGCGCATGGCCGAGACCCCGAGCGGCATGCTCAACTCCATCGGCCTGCAGGGCTCGGGCATCGACCACTTCATCGAACACGAGCTGCCCTGGCTCGCCGAGCGCGGCGCCCGGGTCCTCGTGTCGATCGCGGGGGAGCGCACCGAGGAGTTCGCCGAGGCCGCGTCCCGGCTCAAGGGGCAGCCCGGCGTCGTCGGTATCGAGGCCAACATCTCCTGCCCCAACGTGGCCAACCGCGGCCTCGTCTTCGGCTGCGACGCCGCCACCTCGTACGAGACGATCCGCGCCGTCCGTGAAGCCGCCGATCCTGGGCACCCCGTCTACGCGAAGCTCACGCCGGACGTCACCTCGATCGTCGACATCGCCGCGGCGTGCACGGAGGCCGGTGCCGACGGCCTCTCGATGATCAACACGCTGCTCGGGATCGCCATCGACACCGACACCCTCCGCCCGCGTCTCGCGGGCACGACGGGCGGACTGTCCGGTCCCGCGATCAGGCCGGTCGCGGTCCGCTGCGTGTACCAGGTGTACGCGGCGATGCGGGCGGGAGCGGTGCGGCAGGTGCCGATCCTCGGCATGGGAGGGATCACCTCCGGACGCGACGCGCTGGAGTTTGTGCTCGCCGGCGCCTCCGGAGTCGCGCTCGGCACCGTGCTCTTCAACGACCCCTCGGCGCCCTTGCGCGTACTCCGAGAGCTCGAATCGGCTCTGGCGGAGCGGGATTTCACATCGTTGCAGCAGGCAATCGGCCGCGCGCACCCGAGTAATTGACGTAGCGGACCCCCAAATCCGGGGTGAATTGCCCGATATGTATAGTTCGATCGAGGCTGACCTGGACTTTTCCGCTGTTCTCGCTGACTGGAGCGGTCCTGGCCGCTAGTCTCCGTCGGGAGTACACGGGTGACTGCGTCGCTCGTTGCTCCCCAGGTGCGGGGCTATTAGGTTCCTCACCGGTCCGTATCCGACAGTTCGACAACCGAGGTGACGTAGGCGTGGCTCTTCCGCCCCTTACCCCTGAACAGCGCGCAGCCGCGCTCGAAAAGGCCGCCGCGGCTCGCCGGGAGCGGGCCGAGGTCAAGAATCGACTCAAGCACTCCGGCGCCTCCCTTCACGAGGTCATCAAGCAGGGCCAGGAGAACGACGTCATCGGAAAGATGAAGGTCTCCGCCCTCCTCGAGTCGCTGCCGGGCGTGGGCAAGGTCCGCGCCAAGCAGATCATGGAGCGTCTCGGAATTTCCGAGAGCCGGCGTGTGCGGGGCCTTGGCTCCAACCAGATCGCGTCTTTGGAGCGTGAGTTCGGCGGCGGTGCCGCCTGAAGGTCTCAGGCACTCCTGAGAACCTGGATAATCGCTGCATGAGTGAACGTCCGCGGCTGACCGTGCTCTCCGGCCCCTCCGGGGTCGGCAAGAGCACGGTCGTCGCTCATATGCGCAAAGAACACCCCGAGGTCTGGCTCTCCGTCTCGGCGACGACTCGGAAGCCGCGTCCCGGGGAGAGGCACGGCGTCCAGTACTTCTTCGTGACCGATGAAGAGATGGACAAGCTGATCGCCAACGGCGAGCTGCTCGAGTGGGCCGAGTTCGCGGGCAACCGCTACGGCACGCCGCGCGCCGCCGTCCTGGAGCGTCTCGAGGCCGGTGAGCCGGTGCTGCTCGAGATCGATCTGCAGGGCGCCCGCCTCGTGCGCGAGTCGATGCCCGAGGCTCAGCTGGTGTTTCTCGCCCCGCCCAGCTGGGACGAGCTGGTGCGCCGGCTCACCGGCCGCGGCACCGAGGCGCCGGAGGTCATCGAGCGCCGTCTCGCGGCCGCACGGGTCGAGCTCGCCGCCGAGTCGGAGTTCGATACGACCCTTGTCAATACCTCCGTCGAGGACGTGGCCCGCGAGCTGCTAGCCTTGATGAACGTTGTCTGATCAGGCGTTGTCTGATCATTTTCCATTCTTCGGAAGGTAGAGCGTGTCCTCTTCCATCACTGCGCCCGAGGGCATCATCAACCCGCCGATCGACGAGCTCCTCGAGGCCACGGACTCGAAGTACAGCCTCGTGATCTACGCGGCCAAGCGTGCCCGTCAGATCAACGCGTACTACTCGCAGCTCGGTGAGGGTCTCCTTGAGTACGTCGGTCCGCTGGTGGACACCCACGTCCACGAGAAGCCGCTCTCGATCGCACTGCGTGAGATCAACGCGGGTCTGCTGACCTCCGAGGCCATCGAGGCCCCGGCCACGTAGTCACGCCGGCATTCGGCGGTTTTTCCAGTACAGGCCCGGCAGAGCGACTGCCGGGCCTGTGGTGTGTCATGGGTACGCAAGCCGGTTCGGAAATGGGGAGTGGCAGTGGACAAGCCGAAGGTCGTCCTGGGGGTCAGCGGCGGGATCGCCGCCTACAAGGCGTGCGAGCTGCTTCGCCGGCTGACCGAGTCGGGCCATGACGTCCGTGTCGTACCGACCGAGTCGGCGCTGCACTTCGTCGGCGCGGCCACCTGGTCGGCGCTCTCCGGACACCCCGTGTCGACCGAGGTCTGGTCCGATGTCCACGAGGTGCCGCACGTACGGATCGGCCAGCACGCCGACCTGGTGATCGTGGCGCCGGCCACGGCCGACATGCTCGCCAAGGCCGCGCACGGGCTCGCCGACGATCTGCTCACCAACACGCTCCTCACCGCGCGCTGTCCCGTGGTGTTCGCACCCGCGATGCACACGGAGATGTGGGAGCACCCGGCCACACAGGAGAACGTGGCCACGCTGCGCCGCCGCGGCGCGATCGTCATCGAGCCCGCGGTCGGCCGTCTCACCGGCGTCGACACCGGCAAGGGGCGGCTGCCCGACCCCGGGGAGATCTTCGAGGTCTGCCGCAGGGTGCTCGCCCGCGGGAACGCCGACGCGGACCTGGCGGGCCGTCACGTCGTGGTGAGCGCCGGCGGCACCCGCGAGCCCATCGACCCCGTCCGCTTCCTCGGCAACCGCTCCTCAGGCAAGCAGGGCTACGCCCTCGCCCGTACGGCGGCGGCGCGCGGCGCCCGCGTGACGCTGGTCTCGGCGAACGCCGCGCT
>NZ_JAEIMH010000162.1:0-2959 GCF_016464295.1 Streptomyces sp. N35
GGCCGCGCGGGCCGCGGGGGCACGGGCGGCTGCGCGGGCTGCGGCGGTACGCCCCGGCCGCCGCTGCGGCCGGAGGGGCCGGTCCGCACGGGCGGCCGCCCGCCGCGGCGCGCCTCGATCAGCGCGACGGACCGCTCGGGCAGCCATGCGGAGGCCGTACCGGAGTCGTCGGAGCCGGACGCGAACAGGTGCGGGGCGAGCTGTGCCTGGAGGTCGGCGGGGCTGGGCCGCATCGCCGCTTCCATATGCATGCAGTCGAGGATCAGCGGCCGCAGTTCCTCGGGCAGCCCGTCGAGGTCGGGCCCTTCGCGCAGCAGCATGAAGACGGTCTCGACCGGGTTCGCGCCGTGGAAGGGGGCATGTCCGGTCGCGGCGAACACGAGCGTGGACCCCAGCGAGAAGACATCGCTCGCCCCGGTGACGGAACGCGAGTCCTTGGCCTGCTCCGGCGACATATAGGCCGGGGTGCCGACGGCCACGTTCGTCATCGTCAGGCGCGTATTGGAGACGCCGGAGGCGATACCGAAGTCGATGACGCGTGGGCCGTCCTCGACGACGAGCACATTCGACGGCTTGAGGTCGCGGTGCACCAGACCCGCGCCGTGGATGGACTGCAGCGCCTCGGCGATCCCGGCGGCAAGCCACCGTACGGCCTGGGCCGGCAGCGGCCCGCACTCATTCACTATCTCTTCGAGCGAGGGCGCGGGGACATACGCGGTGGCCAGCCACGGCACGGCGGCGCGCGGATCGGCGTCCACGACGGCCGCGGTGTAGAAGCCGGAGACGGCGCGGGCCGCCTCCACTTCACGGGTGAAGCGGACACGGAAGAGCTGGTCCTCGGCGAGCTCGGTCCTGACCGTCTTGATCGCCACACGGCGGCCGGAGGCCGAGCGCGCGAGATAGACCAGACCCATGCCGCCGGCACCGAGCCGGCCGAGCACCTCGAACGGCCCGATCCGGCGCGGATCGTGCTGCGTCAGCTGCTCCACCACTTGCCTGCCACCTCCCCGTAACTGACCGTGGGACACCACCGAGCGAACGGGCTCGTGCCCATCGTCAGCGTCTCACCACCGAGCCGCCCTGGCGGCACGCACCCTGATTCTTCCTGGCGCGAGCGGCGGTTGCGAACCCGGGGCCCAATCGGGAGGTCTCATCCCATTCAGGGATGAGATGGGGCAAAACGGAGAGGGTCAGTTCGCGTGATCCTGCAGTACGGCGAAGACGGCGCCCTGATTGTCCATGAGCGTTGCGATACGTCCGTACGGAATGTCGACGGGTGGGCTCTGCACCCTGCCGCCGAGCCGCCGGGTGACACGGGCGGCCTCGTCGCAGTCGTCGACATTGAAGTAGACGAGGAAGTGCGCGGGCAGCTCGGCCGGCACCCCCTCACCCATCAGTTCACGCCCGCCGACGGCCGTATCGGGGCCGGCCTCGGTGCCGGGGGGCGACCAGGTGCGGAATCCGTCGATCACGCCGTCCAGGTCGAAGCCCTCGAAGCGGAAGACCTCTTCGTAGAAGGCGTCGGCCCGTGCCGCGTCCCGCACCTTCACCTCGGCCCAGCAGAAGGAGTCCGACTCCCCGGCCTTCTCGAGGCCCTCGTGCGTTCCGCCCTGCCAGAGCCCGAAGACCGCGCCCTCGGGATCGGCCGCGAGCGCCATCACGCCATGGGGGTGCCCCCCGCTCGAGCGAAGTCGAGAGCTCGGGGGAGGGCCGACGGGCATCGGCTCCGTCACCAGCCGACCGCCCGCGTCCCTGATCTTCCGTGCGCTCGCCAGGGCGTCCGGGGTCGCGAAGTACACGTTCCAGACCGTGGGCATCCGCCCGTCCCGCTTGGGCGCGAGCGCGGCGACGGCCTTGCCCTGCTTGTACGCCTGCGCATAGTGCCCGTACTCGGGTCCGGCACCCTCGTCGAAGGTCCAGCCGAAGAGCTCTCCGTAGAACCGCTTGCCGGCCTCGAGGTCGGGCAGCAGGGCGTCCACCCAGCAGGGCGCACCCTCGGTATACGCGGCCACGGCCCCACCTCCCGGAGTCACGGGACCCTGTGGCGCCCGTCACAGCCAAGCTAGTGCCGTACCCGGCGTACCGCAGGAAAACGAATCGAACACTTGGCCAGTCCGCCGTCCGGGCCAGGCCCCCGGGGCGGTCCCAAGCTCTCCCATATACCCCGAGTCCCCCTAACTCCCCCGTTTCTCCCCCGTCCCCATTTGCAGTCGGCCGAATCGCGCCCCGATCCCCCCTCGGTAAGCTGACGGCATGACAGGACAAGTGCGTACCGTCGATGGCCGTGTGGCCGGACGGCGTGGGCAGGCGACGCGTCAGAAGCTGCTCGACTGCCTCAGCGAGATGCTCAGTTCCTCGCCCTACCGTGACGTCAAGGTCATCGATGTGGCGCGGAAAGCGGGCACTTCGCCCGCGACCTTCTACCAGTACTTCCCCGATGTCGAAGGCGCCGTCCTGGAGATCGCGGAGCAAATGGCCACGGAGGGCGCCGGGTTGACCGATGTGCTCGCCGAACGCTCCTGGGTGGGCAAGGCCGGCTGGCAGGCATCGCAGGAACTTGTCGACGGTTTCCTGGAGTTCTGGCGCAGGAACGACGCGATCATGCGCGTCGTGGACCTCGGCTCGGCCGAGGGCGACAAGCGCTTCTACAAAATCCGTATGAAGATCCTGAACTCGGTGACCAATTCCCTCAGCGACACGGTCAAGGACCTCCAGGACAAGGGCAAGGTCGACAAGGACGTCAACGCCGCGGCGATGGCCGGCTCCCTCGTCGCGATGCTCGCGGCGGTCGCCTCGCACCAGAAGGGCTTCTCGACCTGGGGCGTGAAGCAGGCTGAACTGAAGCCGAATCTGGCCCTGTTGGTGCATCTGGGCATCACCGGCAAGAAGCCGATGAAGTAGCCTCTCGCACTCTTTCCTGTCATACGGGCGGCGGTCACCCTCTCCGTGGAGGGTGACC
>NZ_JAEIMH010000162.1:2969-7804 GCF_016464295.1 Streptomyces sp. N35
GGCGGGGGGGGCCGGCCCCCGCGGGGGGGGGGGGGCCCCCGTCCGCCCGTTTCTTACTGCTCCCGTGTGCGCCGCTCGAGGCGGAAGAGCCGTATCTCCCGGTCCACTCGCTGCTGGTAAGTGGCGTACGGCGGCCAGAACTTGAGGCACTTCTCCCACACCGCGGCCCGCTCGTCGCCTTCGAGCAGCCGGGCCGTGACGTCGATGTCCGTGCCCTTCCAGCTGATCTCCGCGTCCGGGTTCTTCAGCAGGTTCACCGTCCATACGGGATGTCCTGGCCGGCCGAAGTTGGAGCCGATGAGCACCCAGGTGCCGTTGTCCTCCTCGGGCATGCACGCCAGCGGAGTACGGCGCGCAATGCCGCTCTTCGCGCCCTTCACCGTGAGGATGACCCCCGGCAGCATCTGCGCGCTGAGCATCACCTTGCCGCGCGTGAGCTTGTGCACGGCCCGGTCCATCGCCGGTACGAAATGCGGACCGACCTTCATGAACAGCTTGCTCGACGAGACCTTCTGCATGAGCTTGACTCCGGGCGGCATCAGACCGCGACCTCCTCGGCGACGAACAGACCGGCGTGGTCGGCCGCATGGGCGCGCAGCCGGTGCACGGGCCCGAAGAGCAGTTCGTCGCTCGCGGCCCGCTTGAAGTACAGATGCGCCTCGTGCTCCCAGGTGAAACCGATCCCGCCGTGCAGCTGGATCGCCTCCCCCGACGCGGTCCGCAGCGCGTCGAGCGCCTGCGCGAGCGCGAGCCCTCCCACGCGTTCACCGTCATCGCGCACGGCGGCCCAGGCCGCGTAGTAAGCGGCCGAACGCGCGGCCTGCACGGCCACGTACACATCCGCGAGCCGGTGCTTCACGGCCTGGAACGATCCGATGGCCCGCCCGAACTGCTCGCGCTGCTTGGCGTATTCGACGGTCCGCTCGAGCGCGCGGTCGGCGGCTCCTACGGCTTCCGCGGCGAGTACGGCGGCGGCGGCGTTCCCGGTCGCGGCGAGCGCCTCGGCGACCACCGCGGCGTCGTCGGGGCCGAGCAACTCGGCGGCGGTGTCCCGCAGTTCGATCCTCGCCTGCGGCCGCGTCTCGTCCAGGGTCGTCTGCCGTACGCGGACGACGCCCTCGCTCTGCGCACGTACGAGGAAGAGGAGCGTACGGGAGCGGGCGAAGCCGCCCGTGTGCGCGGCGACGAGCAGCAGATCGGCGGTGTGCCCGTCGAGGACCTGCTCGGCCTGCCCGTACAGCCGCCAGCTGTCCTCGCCACAGCGCGCCTGCACCCCGCCCGCGCGGCCGCCGCCCGCCCAGTCGCCCTGATTGGCGCCGGCAAGACCGAGCGCGGTCGCGAGCGCGGCGCCCGGGACGGCGAGCGCTGCGGTCAGCGCACCCTCGGCGATCCGCGGCAGCAGCTCGCGCCGCTGCTCCTCGCTGCCGAGCCGGCGGATCAGGGGCAGCGCGAGCGCGGCCGTGGAGAGCAGCGGGGAAGGCAGCAGCACACGTCCCGTCTCTTCGCAGGCGAGGGCGAGTTCGGTGGTCGTGCAGCCGACCCCGCCGTGCTCCTCGTCGAGGGCGAGGCCGGGCAGGCCCAGCTGGGTGGCGAGGGTGCGCCACAGTTCGTCGTCATGACCGGCGGGGGTGCGCGCCGCCGCCTTGACCTCGTCGGGGCCTGCGCGCTTGGCCATGAGCTCGCGCAGCGTACGGCGGATTTCGTCCTGCTCGGCAGTGAACGCGGCGTCCATGAGCGGGCTCCTCCCCCGGGTCCCCTCTGGCGGCCCCGGATCTGACGGCGCGTCATGTTAGGACTTGCGCGGCCAGATGCACAGGGGCGGAGGGCGCTTTGTCGGCTCCGGTCCGCTCCCGCGCCGTCAGCAGATCTGCCCGGGCTCCTTCGCGGTGGCCCTCAGCAGGTCCCTGACCAGGTCGTAGTCCACCTTGGCGGCGCTGCGGAAGCGCAGGCATCCCTTGCCCATGTTCTGCCCTTCGAGCCTGGCCGCGAAGGCTTCGCGCACGTCGGTGCGCATCAGATAGAAGGAGATGTACTGCTTCTGGCTGGCGAGCGCGATCTCCTGGCCGCCGCCCGCGCGTACGTAGCCCGGCATCCCGTACGCCATGACCTCCTCGAACCCCGCGAGCTCGGCGCGGCACAGCTCCCGCAGCCGCGTCATCGCCGCGCGCCGGCTGTCGTCCTCGATCTCCCCGAGGTAGGCGTCCACGTCCCGGGCGTCGCTCTGCACCATGGTCCGAGCATCCCCGGTGGTTGGCCGGCGCTCAACCGGATACTCGCGCGGCATGACATCGACGGGGAAGCGGCGCGAGCCGGACGGGCCGGACGGGCCGGCAGAGGGGCGCGAGCCGGAGGGGCCTGTGGAGCGGACCGGGCCGGAAGGGCCTGTGGAGCGGACCGGGCCGGACGCGGAAGTGGAGCGGACCGGGCCGGACGCGGAGGTGGAGCGGCGGGCGCCGGATACTCCGGCGGGTCTGCCCAAGGGGTCATGGTGGCTGGTGGTCAAGGGCACCGTGAAGGAGTTCCAGAAGGACGAGCTGGCCGACCGGGCCGCGGCGCTGACGTACTACGGGATCCTGGCCCTGTTCCCGGCGATGCTCGCGCTGATCTCCCTGCTCGGGGTCCTCGGGAAGTCCGCGTCGCAGGAGGTCCTCGACAACATTCAGAAGCTCGCTCCGGGGGCGGTGCGGGACATCCTGAGCACCGCGGTGGAGCAGCTGCAGGGCAAGTCCGGGATCGGCTCGCTGATGGCGATCCTGGGTCTGCTGCTCGCCGTGTGGTCGGCCTCCGGCTATGTGGCCGGGTTCATCAGGAGCGCCAACGCGGTCTATGACATGCCGGAGGGCCGCCCCCTGTGGAAGGTGCTGCCCGTCCGCGTCGGCGTGACGGTGGTCCTGATGGTGCTCACGGTGGCCAGTGCGGTGATCGTCGTGTTCACCGGCGGACTGGCCGAGCAGGTGGGCGGCGCGCTGGGCCTGGGCGACGAGGCTCTGTCGGTGTGGTCGATCGCGAAGTGGCCGGTCCTCGTGATCATGGTGATGATCATGATCGCGATCCTCTACTGGGCGACGCCCAACGCGAAGGTGCGCGGGTTCCGCTGGATCACGCCGGGCAGTCTGCTGGCGCTGGCGATCTGGATGCTCGCCTCGGCCGGGTTCGCGCTGTACGTGGCGAACTTCGCCTCGTACAACAAGACATACGGCACGTTCGCCGGCGTGATCATTTTCCTGGTCTGGCTGTGGATCACGAACGTGGCGATCCTGCTCGGCCTGGAGTGGGACGCGGAAATGGCCCGCCAGCGCGCCGTCGCGGGAGGCCATCGGGCCGATGACGAGCCGTACGTCCAGCCGCGCGACACCCGGGCGTGGGACGAGGAGGACCGCCGCCGCCTCGAGAGCTGACAGACCGGAACACACGGACGACCGATATCGACACCCGCCTTCTGGAGACGCCGATGAAAGCCTCGAAAATCGTCTACAAACCGGTCGGCATGGCCCTGGGCGCCCTGAGCGGCGTCCTGGCCGGCGCCGTTTTCAAGGAGGTCTGGAAACGCGTCGCGAACGAGGAGGACGCCCCGGACGCCACCGATGAACACCGCAGCTGGCGCGAGGTCCTCACGGCGGCCGTCCTGCAGGGCGCGATCTTCGCCGGCGTCAAAGCGGCCGTCGACCGCGGCGGCGCCACCGCCACCCGCCGCCTGACCGGCGTCTGGCCCGGCTGACCTCCGCCGGCCACCTCTGCCCCTCGGTCCCAGTCGGCCACCTCCACCCCCTAGGTCCCCAGTCGGCCACCTCCACCCCCTAGGCCTCCGCCCCGACCTCCAACCCCTGCCCCGCCCACCAAATCTGATGTACCGTCAGATTCATGTCCACCGTCATAACCAGCGCCCCCCGGCGCAAAGTAGCCGTGGCCGGAATCGCCCTCTCCGACTGCGGCAAGGTCGACGACGCGACCCCCTACGCCCTGCACGCCCAGGCCGCCCGCAGGGCCCTGAAGGACTCCGGGCTCGACAAGGGCGTCATCGACGGCTTCGCCTCGGCAGGGCTCGGGATCCTCGCCCCCGTGGAGGTGGCCGAGTACCTGGGGATCAAGCCCACCTGGGTCGAATCCACCTCGGTGGGCGGCTCCACCTGGGAGGTGATGGCCGCCCACGCCGCCGACGCCATCGCCGCCGGACACGCCAACGCGGTCCTCCTCGTCTACGGCTCCACCGCCCGCGCCGACATCAAGGCCAGGCGCCGCACCTCGAACCTCTCCTTCGGGGCCCGCGGCCCCCTCCAGTTCGAGGTCCCGTACGGCCACACCCTCATCTCGAAGTACGCGATGGCCGCGCGCCGCCATATGCACGAGTACGGCACGACGCTCGAGCAGCTCGCCGAAGTCGCCGTACAGGCCCGGGCGAACGCCGCCGCCAACCCGGACGCGATGTTCCGCGACCCGATCACGGTGGACGACGTGCTCGACGGCCCGATGATCGCGGACCCGTTCACGAAGCTGCACTGCTGCATACGGTCCGACGGCGGGGCGGCCGTGCTCCTGGTCGCCGAGGAGTACGTGGCCGACTGCGCCAAGGAACCGGTCTGGGTCCTCGGGGCCGGCGAGCACATCTCGCACACCACGATGTCCGAGTGGGAGGACTTCACCGTCTCGCCCGCGGCCGTCAGCGGAAGGCTGGCCTTCGAGCGGGCCGGTGTCACCCCGGCCGACATCGACGTCGCCGAGATCTACGACGCCTTCACGTATATGACGCTCGTGACCCTCGAAGACCTCGGCTTCTGTGCGGAGGGCGAGGGCGGCGCGTTCGTCGAGAAGGGGCGGGTCACGCTCACCCGGGGCCT
>NZ_JAEIMH010000163.1:0-7600 GCF_016464295.1 Streptomyces sp. N35
GCAGGGGAGGTACGGGAAGCCCGGTGGCTGAAGCCGTCCCAAGCGGAGGCACCCGCTCCGTGACAGGGCGGGGCTGTGGCGGCCGCCCGGATCCGGGGACTCCGGCACAGGGGGGCCGTCCACGACGGCCGGGGGCTGGGGCCGTTGCCC
Organism: Streptomyces sp. N35; assembly: GCF_016464295.1. Classification (NCBI taxonomy): domain Bacteria; kingdom Bacillati; phylum Actinomycetota; class Actinomycetes; order Kitasatosporales; family Streptomycetaceae; genus Streptomyces; species Streptomyces sp. N35. The sequence continues at coordinate 151 of NZ_JAEIMH010000163.1, forward strand.
TCACTCTAGAACGGAAGACCTGGATCGCCCAGAGGTGGTTGTCGCCAACTCGACCGGAATGCAGGGCAGTTCGTCCGGTGACCGGGGCGTTTGTCCGGACGCTTGGTTCGGGCGGGCGAGCGGGCCGCCCCTGCGGCGGCGCCCGCCCGGATGCCTCTCCCTCAACAGGTGCGCGGACGGTCCTCTTCCAGCGCCGCGTCGTCCAGCTGCCCGTCGAGCAGCTCCTGGGCGATCGAGTCGACCGGCCGGCGTACCCGCCGGGCGTACGCGCGCAGCGAGGTGAAGGCCGCGTCCACCTTGACGCCCCAGCGCTCGGCGAGCAGACCCTTGGCCTGCTCGATCCGGACCCGGCTCGACAACGCCGACTGCAACTGCCGGGTGAGGGACGTGCAGTCCTCGTGCATCCGCCGGTGCATCAGACCGATGGCCACCGCGTCCGCGAGCAGCTGGGCCAGCTCCAGGTGGATGTGCTGGTGCTCGGGCCGCCCGTTGGAGAACAGGTTCAGCGCGCCGATCAAGGTGTCGCCCCGGCGCAGCGGCACCGCACAGGTCACGGTCATCCCGGCGTGCAGGGCCCGCGCCGTCAACTGCGGCCACTGCTCGGCTGCTTCACGCCCGGCGAGCCGCACCGGCGGCACCGGCTCGCCGGAGGCGCAGGCGTCGAGACAGGGGCCGCCCTGGTGCTGGATCTCGAGGAGTCCGCGCACCCGGCCGTGCGGGTCCTTGCTGGTGACGATGGAGATACCGGCGTCCGCGCCGACGAGCAGGATGCCGGCCGCGTCCGCGCCGAGCACCTCCACACAGTCGTCGGCGAAGCGGCTCAGATACGTGGGCAGGCTGAAGGGTTCGCCCAGGGTGTCGGCCGCGGCGACGAGAACACCGGCCAGCCGTAGATCTCTGCCGCTCTCGGTCATCGGTCCTCCCAGGGGCGCAATTCGCTGCGCGCCTACCCTCGTCTCGCGCGCTGTAACGGGTCTGCGTGAAGTCGCCGCACGGGTCTGCGCGAAGTCGCCGCACGGGCCTGTTCGGAGCCGCCTCGCCGCCCCGTTCGAAGCCGTCTCACAGGCCTCGTGCGGAGCCGCCCGACCACTCCCGTACGCAGCCGCGTAACAGCTCATGCACGAAGCGGCGGACCAGGGAGGGCGCCCCTCGTGACTCAGGTGCACCTATGTCAGGATTGAGGCTCCGACAGTGCACCCAAGGGGGAGTGGATGTACAGCAGTTCCGCGACGTTCCGTGGGGCGGTGCAGACGGGTGCGGCGTTCGTGGGGGCGGCGCTGCTTCTGACCGGCTGCTCGTCGGACGGCGACAAGGACCCTGACAATCCGGCGAACAGCGCCACGCAGCAGCCGAAGGACAAGGACCCGTACTGGGTCAATCCCGACTCGAACGCTGCCGAGCAGATGCAGACGTACAAGGACGACAGCAAGAAGTCGGACGCCGATCTGATCAAGAAGATCGCCGAGCAGCCGACCGGCGAGTGGATCGTGCCGGAGACGGCGCAGGACCAGGCGCGCGCGTTCACCGAGGCGGCCGAGAAGGCCGACCGCGAGGCGGTCCTGGTGCTCTACAACATCCCGCACCGCGACTGCGGTCAGTTCTCCAAGGGCGGTGCGGCCGACGGCGACGCCTACCGGGGCTTCATCGACGAGGTCGCCAAGGGCATTGAAGACCGCCCGGCCACCGTCATTCTCGAGCCGGACGCCCTGCTGCACGTCGTGGACCGCTGCACACCGCCGGAGTTCCACGACGAGCGCTACGAGCTGCTCAAGGGCGCCATCGACAAGCTGCACACGCTGAAGAACACCAAGGTCTACATCGACGGCGGCAACGCGGGCTCGGCCGGCCCCGACGCCTTCTACGAGCCGCTGAAGCGGGCGGGTATCGACAAGGCCGACGGCTTCGCGGTGAACGTCTCGAACTTCTACACCACCGAGGAGTCGATCGAGTTCGGCAAGCAGCTCTCGGACAAGGTCGGTGCCAAGCCCTTCGTCGTCGACACCAGCCGCAACGGCAACGGCGTGTGGCAGTCCGACGAGAAGGACCCCTGGTGCAATCCGCCGGGCCGCGCGCTCGGCGAGGTGCCCACGGTGGACACCGCCGACGAACGCGTCGACGCCTACCTGTGGATCAAGCGCCCCGGTGAGTCGGACGGCGAGTGCCGAGGCGGCCCGAAGGCCGGCGAGTGGTGGCCGGAGTACGCGCTGGAGCTCGCCAAGAACGCCAAGTAAGCCCCGTACACCAGCAATTCAAGTAAGCCGCGTACACCAGCAACTGAGGGCGCCCCCTGATGCAGGGGGCGCCCTCAGTCATGCGATCCGTGGCCCTACTCGGGAACCTCCACCCACTGCGCCTCGCTCGGCACACCCTGGTCGTCGGTGACGAACAGCATGTACCAGCCCGGCTGCACCAGGTTCTTGTTCTCCGGGACCGTCACCGTGACGCTGTCCTTGCCCTTCTTCACATCGAGGGCGATCGAGCGCTGGTCGATGTCCGTGACGTGCGTGGACGCGCTCGGCCTGATCAGCCGGGCGTTCTTGATCGACGAGGCGTGCTGCGTCCGATACGTGGCCGACTCACCGCGGTCGATGGAGTCGGGACCGCCGCTCAGCGAGGGCTGCGAGCCCTGGTAGAGATACGGCGGGGTGTAGATCTCCAGACGCTGCTCGAAGGTGCCCGGCTTGGTGTTCGCCGCGTCCGCGTACAGCGAGTCCGAACCGAAGAAGACCACGCGCCCGTCGGGCAGCAGCAGCGAGCCCGAGTGGTAGTTGCGGCCCACCAGAGGATCGGCGACCTTGCGCATCTCGCCGGTCTTCGCGTCGTACATCCGCGCTTCGAGGATGTTGGAGTCGCTGCGGCCGCGGTAGTCCTCCGAGCCGCCGGAGATCAGCACGTTGTCGTCGGGCAGCACCGAGGCCTGCGGGTAGCGGGTGCCCTTGTCGAAGGAGGGCCCGTCCTTGAACTCCGGGTTGTCCTCGTCGAGATCGATGATCCGGGTCTTGTCGCTGGACTGCTCCGACTCACCGACACCGCCGCCGCCGACGACCATGAACTTCTCGTCCTGCGCGGGCGGCAGCCACACCGTGCCGGCGGTCTCCATCAGCTTGGGGTCGGACAGGCCCTTGACCTTGGTGAACTTATTCGTGTCGAAGTCCCAGACACCCGGGTCGCGGCCCACGTCGTCCGGACCGTAACCGGCGTTGGCGCCCGAGTAGAACAGCTCGCCGTTGGGCAGCAGGAAGATCGCGGGATACGTCGGGAACTGCCGGTTCTGCTTGACGTAACTCCACTTCTTCGTCTTCGGGTTGTACACCTCGTTGCGGTTTCCGGGCACGACCTGGCCGATGTCGTCGAGGCCCGACAGAGCGAGGATCCGGCCGTCCGAGAGCGTGGTCAGCGTGGGGTACCAGCGCGACTCGTTCATCGGGTCGACCTTGATGTACTTCTCGGCCACCGGGTCGAACTCATAGGCGTCGTCGATGCCCTGGAAGTCCTTCTTGTCGAGGGCGAGCTTCTGCGCGATGCCGTACGTGTTCTTGGCGTCGGCGGCCGAGAGCCCCTCGATCTTGTAGTTGTCCTCGGTGCCGGTCTCGTACTTCTTGCCGCTCTTGGTGGCCTCGACGTAGACGCGCTCGAGGCCCGCCTTGTTGCCGGTGAACTTCCCGGTCGCCGGGTCGAAGGTCTTCTTCGCGCGCTCGACGACGATCGACTCGGTGAGGACGAAGGTCTTGCCGTTCTCCTTGCCCGTGAGCTTGGTGCCCTTGGGCAGGGTGATCGGCTTGTCCGGGTTCTCGTTGTGGACGATCATCAGGCCGCCGGCCTTGGTCACATCGCCCTTGAGCTTCTCGTACGACTTCGTGCCGCCCGCGACCAGGAGCTTGCCGTCCGGGAGCTGGGTGTGCCCGGTGCAGAACAGGTCGTTGGGGGTGGGGATCTTCTTGAAGGTGTTCTCCACCGGGTCCCACAGGACGGTGTCGAACTTCTTCGCGTCGAAGTTCTTCTGGTTGTTCCCCGAGCCCGCGACGAGCAGCACCTTCCCCGTGTGCAGCAGCGCGGCGTGGATCGTGTTCAGCTTGTACTCGTCGGGCAGGTCGACGATGTCCCACTTGCCGTTGTCGGCTTTGTACTCGGGCCTGTTGATCTTGTAGTCGTGGTACTGGTCCGAGGCGAAGCGCCACAGCGCGGGACCGTTCATTCCGGCGAGTGCAAGCACCACCGCCGCGCCTATCGCTATGCGGCGGGCGCGGCGGCGGGTGTGCTTCACCGGCGTGGTGCCGACGGTCATTTCTTACGTCCCCCAAGGGCGATCTGCATGGTTTCGTCGGGGCGTCCGGTCCGAGCGGGACGCTCGGCCGCGGCCCAGCTGGGCCGGCCCTGGTTGTGCGGAGCGGCCGCCTGGGGTGGCACCGCAGCCGGCTGCTGCGCGTGAGCGCCGTCCGCCGGACCGCTTCCCGGAGCACCGGACCTGGGCTTCTTCTTGTCCTGGCGGATCTGCCAGCGCCATACGAAGATGGGCGTGGCGGTGATCAGCATCGCGATCACACCCCAGATGATCATGGCCGGGTGGGCGTGCCCGTAATAGAACCCGGCACCGATCGAGCCGCCGAAGATCAAGATGAAGTACCAGTGGTAGCGGAAGGTCCCGAACCAGCGGTCGGGGGACGCCGAATCGCCCTTCGGCGTGACCACGAACTTGGACTTGCGCCGCAGCATCGAGTCGATCAGGGCCTTCGCGTACAGCGGCGCGGACAGCGCGGACATCACCATGCCGGCCACACCGCCGGAGCCCTCGGGCTCGTGCGGCGAGACATTGTGGCGGCGGTTCCAGATGTACAGGCCGATCTGCAGCGCCGAGGCGTTGCCGTAGAGCATCAGCCAGATCGTCGGGTCGATGTTGACACCCGAGGCGCCCAGGCCCAGGAACAGCGCACAACTCAGCGCCGCCAGGATCCAGTTCAGGGCCGACATCGGGTAGAAGATGATCATCATCGTGTAGTTGAAGAGCTTGCTCGGCGGGAGCGAGTACCAGCCCTTCCAGTACTGCTTGAGGATCGTCTCGTACGTACCGCGCGACCAGCGCATCTGCTGCGTGAAGAAGTCCGTCCAGGCGCTCGGGCCCTCACCGACGGCCAGCACGTCCGGCGTGTAGACCGAACGCCACTTCCTGCCCGTGGCCGGGTTGCGGTGGCGGTGGATCTCGAACCCGGTCGCCATGTCCTCGGTGATCGAGTCGTACAGACCACCGATCTGCTTGAGCGCGCTGATCCGTACGGCGTTCGAGGTGCCGACGAACATCGGGGCGCCGTACGCGTTGCCCGCGCGCTGGATCAGCGCGTGGAAGAGGAACTGCTGGGACTCGGCGGCCTTGGTGACGAACGAGTCGTAGTTGCCGTAGACCTGCGGGCCGATGACGAAGCCGACGTCCGGGTCGCGGAAGAAGCCGAGCATCCGCTCCAGGTAGTTGGGCATCGGCACGTGGTCGGTGTCGACCGAGGCGAAGTAGTCGTAGTCGTCACCGTGCGCGTCCAGCCAGGCGTTGTAGTTGCCGTGCTTGGTCTTGGCGCGGTGCGGGCCCTTCTTCTGGTTCCACTTCGCGATGCCCTTGCGGGAGAAGTGGTGCACGCCGAGCCGGGCGCACACCTCCTTGACCTCCGGGTCGTCGCCCTCGTCGAGCAGCCAGATGTGCAGCAGACCGCGGTGGCGGAGCTTGACCGCCGCCTCCAGGGTCTTGGTCACCATCTCGATCGGCTCCTTGCCGGGCACGAACGAGGTGAGGAACGCGACGCGTGTCCCCGTCTCCGGCACCACCGGGATCGGGTCACGGGCGACGAGCGTGGCATGCGCGTTGGACAGCACGTTCATGCAGCGGAAGAACTCGATCAGTCCGATCGAGACCAGCATGACGACGTCGAGGTGCTCCAGATACGCGTTCGGAACGTAGTCACGCTCCGTCCAGTGCTCCGGCTGAAGCAGCCAGGCCAGCAGCACGAGCGAGAGCAGCGGCGCCGCGCCCAGCATGAGCGCGGCCCGGATCCGGTGCGGCTCCTGCGAGAGCAGCGACCGGTACTGCACCTTGTACGGCTTGCTCGGATCGGGGTTGGTCAGTGGCCCCGAAAGCCGGCTGTAGTGCTCGTAGTCGTATCTCGGCAGCGTCTTCTTGATACGCCTGAAGCCGCCCGTCCGATGTGATGGCACGCGCAACTGCTGCGTCTGGGTCGGGTCGGAGCCCGGCCCGGCGCCCGCCGGCGTCGACGTCATGAGTCATCCCCCCGCACGCACTGGTCTGCGTGTTCGTCGGTCCTTCCGCCTGCCGGAGTCCCCCTCGACCCCTGCAGGCGCGTCACTGGCTGGCACCCCATCTGTCACTAGGACATGGAAGAGATGTCTTCCGGTTGCATGATGCCCGCCCCGCCTTGCTTCATGAACGGGACCCCCAGCGTTTCATGGCCGGGGCCCTCTCCCCGAACCACCCGTTCACATGGTGACGGAGGCGAGAACCCCCAACTGCCTCGTACCGCCCGCCCCATGGAAGCGCAAGGCTCCCAATCTTCAGGCCAGGGTTCTACGACCCCTGGCTTGATCGCAAGAGCGATACAAGGTGTTTACTTGTCATACGCGTGGTTTGGGAGGTCAGTTGAGGCAGGTGAGCCGAGCCGGGTACGAATATTACCGAAGTGCTCGCGTATTGCCTGCTCGGCCCGGATGACATCGCCCGAGCGCACCGCGTCGAGGATCTCCCGGTGCTGGCGGCAGGTCACCTTGGGGTCCTGCGGTACGTCGACGAGGTCGGTGCGCACGTTGTGGAACGCGTCCCAGAACGCCTCCAGGACCTCCCCGAGCAGCAGGTTCCCCAGGCCGCGGTAGAGCGTGGCGTGGAAGGCGCGGTCGGTTTCGGCGGCGACCTCGCCGTCGGCCGCCTCGCGCTCCATCCGTTCGATGAGCGCGTCGAGTTCGGCCAGGTCGGTGGCGGGCACACGGCCGGCGAGCCGGGCGATCAGACCGGTCTCCACGGCCTCGCGCAGCTCCAGGAGCTGCAACAGGCTGTCCTCGCCCCGGTAGTGGCCGGCGACCGTGCGGAAGGTCAGTCCTTCGATCATGGGTGCGACGGACATCGGTCCCACATAGGTACCGAATCCATGCCGGATCTCCACGATTCCCATCGCCTGGAGGGCCTTGAGCGCCTCTCGCACTGAATTGCGACTCACACCGAGGAGCGCCATCAGCTCGGGCTCGGTGGGCAGCGAGGCCCCCGACGGCAGCCGACGGTCGATGATGAGCTTCTTGATGCGCTCCTGTATGTCGCTGGCCATGGGCGACACCGTATCCGGCGGATGGCCTGTGCAGACCCCGTACGGAGAGAAAGAGACGCGGCCGTAAGCAGCAGAAAGGACCTCCCCCCCCGGGGGGGGGGGGCTTCCCCTCTGTGGGCCGCGCGGGGGTCGAGCCCCCC
>NZ_JAEIMH010000164.1:0-7333 GCF_016464295.1 Streptomyces sp. N35
CGGGGGGCGCGCGAGCGCGGGGGCGGCCCCCGGGCGAGCGGGGCGCCCGCGCCCGCGAGCGCGCCGCCGGGGGCGGCGTCGGACGAGGCGCCGAGGAAACCGGCCGCGATGATCGCGAGCGCGGCCGAGGCGACCGTGGCCATCAGGCCCTGCATACGGTCGTCGGCGTCCGCGCGGGAGCGCAGCTGGAGCACCAGCGTGAGCAGCACCCAGACGCCGAGCGTGCCGATGATCGCGGCGGGCGCGTGCTCGCGGCCGACGGCGAGCAGCACGAGGTCCGCGGCGAGCGCGCCCGCGAAGGCGAGCGCGATGCCCTGGCGCGCGGGCCACATCCCGTTGAGCCGGAACCAGCCGGCCGCGGTCAGCGCCTGCAGGACGAGCAGCGGGACCAGCAGGGCGTACGGGCCGATGGCTGCGCCGCCCGCGAGCAGCAGACCGATCCCCGCGGTGATCCCGGCGGGCTGGATGCCCGGCGCGATGATCGGCGAACGGCCTTCGGCGCGGGCCCGCTGGGCGTCGGTGATCCGCTGATTGCCCACGACCGTGGCGGGCCCGTAGGCGGGCCCGCTCTCGGGGCCGGGCTCGGCGGGAGCCGGGGTGTACGTCTGCTGGTGCTGCGCGGCCGGCTCCGCGGGCGCGGCGCTGTAGGCGTACGCGTCGGCGGCGCGCTCGTCGTAGGGGTACGCGGCCCCCTGGTCGGCGGGGTACGGGGCCCCCTGGTCAGCGGGGTACGGGGACGCCTGGTCCGCGGGGTACGCGGGCTGCTGCTCGCCGTACTGGGCCGCGTACGGGTCGGTGCCCTGCGGCGGGTAGGGCGCCTCGGGCGGGAGCGGTCCCGCGCCGTAGTTCTGCGGCGGCAGGTACGCGGTGTCCGCCGCGGGGGCCTGGGTGTGCGGGTGCGCCTGGGTCTCCCAGGTCTGGCCCTGCCAGCGCTGGGTGTGTGGCGCGTCCTCGTAACCGGGCGTGCCCGTGGGCCACTGCGGGTCGGGCTGCTGCTGTTGCTGCTGCCCGTACGGGTCGTACGAACCCTGCTGGTTCTGGTCGCTCATCGTGTACGGGTCACCCTCCTGCGAACGGCGGGAGCACCTCGACCGTGCCGCCCTCGGCAAGGCGTACGGTCTCATGTCCTCGGGTACCCACGGGGTCGCCGTCGATGAGGAACGAGCATCGCTGCAGGACGCGGACGAGTTCGCCGGGGTGTCGGACCCGTGCCGCGTCGAGGGCCTCGGCGAGGGTCTCCGCGTCGTAGGGCTCCTCTGCGAGGCCGGCGGCGGACTTCGCTGCGGCCCAGTAGCGGATGGTGCCTGTGGCCATGCGGCCTCCTTTCGGGTTGCATCCATGATGCCGGTCTGGGCGGGGTGCTTTGCCTGTGCGGGTGAGTGGGGGTGCGGGTGGGCGCCTGCCGCGGGCGGATTTCCCCTCCCCGCCCCTTCCCGAAACCGGGGCTGCGCCCGGGCCCCTTCATCCGAACTTCGTTCGGATCTGCTCAAGCGCCGCAGGGGCTGAAAGATCGCCTCAAACGCCGGCGAGGCTGAAAGATCCGCTCAATCGCCGCAGGGGCTGAGGTTGCCGACCAGGCTGGAATGGCGTGCCCACTCCCCGATCCGGCTCAGAAGCTCCTCGCCGGCCGCGTGTTCCGCGTGGCCCATCCCCGGCTCCAGCCACAGCTCCACCCCTGGGGCCGCCGCCGCCAGCATGCGGGGGTGGTCGAGGGGGAAGTACGGGTCCCTGTCGCCGTGGACGACCAGGAGAGGGGCTTCGATCAGCGGTACGGACTCCACCGGGGACAGCGGGACCGGGTCCCAGTCCCGGTGGTGGATGCGGGTGCGCAGGACGTGGCGGCCGACCGCCCGGCCCGTACGGCGGGTGATCAGCCAGTGCAGGCGCCGCATCGAGGGCGTCCCCCGGTAGTACCAGCGGGCCGGAGCGCTCACGGACACCACGGCGTCGGGGCGCGCTTCCGTGCGCCCCCCGTGCAACGCGCCGTGCCGGAGCACCACGGAGCCGCCCATCGAGAAGCCGACGGTCACGACGCGGGTGCAGCCGAGCGAGCGGGCCCACTCGACGGCCGCCGCGAGATCGAGCACCTCGCGGTCGCCCACCGTGGAGCGTCCGCCGGAGCGGCCATGGCCCCGGAAGGAGAAGGTGATCACGGCTCCGAACTGGGTGAACACCCCTGCGGCCCGCCGTACATGGGGCTTGAGCAGATCGCCCGTGAACCCGTGCGCCACGACGATCGCGAGGCCGTCCGAGGATTCAGGACCCGTCGCGCACGGCTCGTACGCCACCTCGATCGCCACCCCGTCCGCCGTACGCAGCGTGGTGCGCCGCCTCCCCCGCGTGATCGGTAGCACAGAAGATCGCGCCGTTTGACCTGCCGGAGGTGAACTCATGTGGGCTATTCTCCTTCTCGGAGGATCCGGGCAGCGTAGCCCCCGGGTCCTTTTGTGCTTTTCTGCAGGGTTCAAGGGTTGAAGCCCTGCCCGGCAGGTGAGCACCGCGGGCCCAGGGCGCGGGACCCGCGAGCGGTATCGAGCAACACCAGCAGTGCCGTAAACGTCCTCGCAGGGACCGAGGAGGAACCAGACGTTATGGGCGAGCGAAACGTGCACGACCGTCATACGAGCAAGGCCGTGGCAGGTGGTCAGCGATGAGTTCTCTGCTGCTCCTGACCAATGCCCTCCAGCCGTCGACGGAGGTGCTTCCCGCCCTCGGACTGCTGCTTCACAACGTGCGGGTGGCCCCCGCCGAAGGCCCCGCTCTCGTCGACACCCCTGGTGCCGACGTCATCCTGATCGACGGCCGCCGTGATCTGCCACAGGTGCGCAGCCTGTGCCAGCTCCTGCGGTCCACCGGACCCGGCTGCCCGCTCATCCTCGTGGTGACCGAGGGCGGTCTCGCCGCCGTCACCGCGGACTGGGGCATCGACGACGTACTCCTCGACACGGCAGGACCTGCCGAGGTCGAGGCGCGGATCCGGCTCGCGATGGGCCGGCAGAACCTCACCGGCGACGACTCCCCGATGGAGATCCGCAACGGTGATCTCTCGGTGGACGAGGCGACCTACAGCGCGAAGCTCAAGGGCCGCGTCCTGGACCTGACCTTCAAGGAGTTCGAGCTCCTGAAGTACCTGGCCCAGCACCCCGGCCGGGTCTTCACCCGCGCCCAGCTGCTCCAGGAGGTCTGGGGTTACGACTACTTCGGCGGTACGAGGACGGTCGATGTCCACGTACGAAGGCTGCGGGCGAAGCTCGGCCCCGAGCACGAGGCGTTGATCGGCACCGTCCGGAACGTCGGTTATCGCTTTGTTACGCCGGAGAAAGCGGACAAGGGCGAGCGCGCGGCGGACGCCGCCGCCAAGGCAGGGGCCAACGCGGACAAGGGCTCCGAGCCTGTCCGGGCGCTGTCGGACGAGCGTACGGAAGCTGACGTACGGCCTGCCAAGAGGTGACTCTTCCCGCGTAGACTGCCGCGCGTGGCCAAGGTGACGCGGGACGATGTGGCGCGGCTGGCGGGGACTTCCACCGCCGTCGTGAGCTATGTGATCAACAACGGTCCCCGGCCGGTCGCCCCGGCCACGCGCGAGCGGGTACTCGCCGCCATCAAGGAGCTGGGCTACCGCCCGGACCGGGTGGCGCAGGCGATGGCGTCCCGCCGTACGGACCTCATAGGCATGATCGTGCCGGACGCCCGCCAGCCGTTCTTCGCGGAGATGGCGCACGCCGTCGAACAGGCCGCCGCCGAACGCGGAAAGATGGTCCTGGTCGGCAACTCCGACTACCTCGACGAGCGCGAGGTGCACTATCTGCGGGCCTTCCTCGGGATGCGGGTCTCCGGCCTGATCCTGGTCAGCCAGGGCCCCAGCGAGCACGCGGCCACCGAGATCGACGCGTGGGACGCCCGGGTGGTGCTGCTGCACCGCAGGCCCGACGCGATCGACGATGTCGCGGTGGTCACGGACGACGTGGGCGGAGCACAGCTCGCGACGCGTCACCTTCTCGAGCACGGCCACCCGTACGTGGCCTGTCTCGGCGGTACGGAGGGGACCCCGGTCGTCGGCGACCCGGTCACCGATCACGTCGAGGGCTGGCGGCTCGCGATGAAGGAGGCGGGCATCTCCACGGAGGGCCGCCTCTTCGAGGCTCCGTACAACCGCTATGACGCCTATCAGGTCGCGCTCTCGCTCCTTGCCGGACCCGACCGGCCGCCGGCGCTCGTCTGCGCGACCGACGACCAGGCGATCGGCGTCCTGCGCGCGGCCCGTGAGCTGCGGATCGACGTTCCCGGCGAGCTGGCCGTGGCGGGCTTCGACGACGTCAAGGAAGCGGGCCTGACGGACCCGCCGCTGACCACGGTCGCCTCGGACCGCCCTGCCATGGCGCGGGCCGCGGTCGACCTGGTCCTCGACGACGCCCTGCGGGTGGCCGGTTCACGCCGGGAGCGGCTGCGTCAGTTCCCCGCGCGGTTGGTCGTACGGCAGTCCTGCGGCTGCAACTGAGCCGCCTGCCCGGAACTTCGGGGCCCCGCCCGCAGGACAAGGCGGAACGGGACCCCGACGTATCAGCTCGTACCGTCAGTGCCCGACCGGCACACGCTGTGCGGACTCCTCCTGAGGCGCCCCGGCCGGCGTCCCGGTCTGCCCCGATGACCGGTGCAGCAGCAGGAGCAGCGCCGTGACGAGGCCGACCAGCGCGAACACCGCGGTGGCCAGGAAGCCCGCCTGGAAGCCGTCGTTGAGGCCGGCCGCGTCCGTGCCCGTCGTGTACGCGAAGGCCACCGACGAGGCGATGGCGATGCCGAGCGCGGCGCCGATCTGGAACACCGCGTTGTTGATGCCCGACACCAGGCCCGACTCCTCGGGCCTCGCGCCCGTGAGCGAGGCGATCGAGGCCGCCACGTTCGTGCTGCCGATACCGGAGCCGAAGATGACGAGACCGAAGAACAGGTCGCTCCAGTAGCCGCCGCCCGGATCGATCTGCGTCAGGAGCAGCAGACCGCCGGAGAGCAGCGCCATACCGGTGATCGCGATCGGCTTGTAGCCGACCTTGGCGACGAGGCGGGCGCTGACGTTCGCGCCGATGATCGACATGACCGCGTAGACCGCGGTGCTGAGGCCGAACTTCACGGCGCTGTAGCCGAGGACCTGCTGGGCGTACAGGGAGGTGATGAGGGCGCCTCCGTACACCGCCATGGCGACGATGGCCATCAGGATGTTGCCGCCGACGACGGTCGGCGAGCGGAAGATCCGCAGCGGCACCAGGGGCGCCTTCGACCGGGCCTCGATCACGGTGAACAGGACGAAGAGCACGGCCGCGGCGATCAGCATCCAGACCGTCTGCCCGCTGCCCCAGCCCACCAGCGGCGCCTCCGACACGGCGTAGACGAGCAGGGCGATGGCGGCCGTGATGGTGACCGCGCCGGCCGGGTCGAAGCGGCGGCGGCCGGGCTGCACCGGCGTCTGCCGCAGCAGCTTGGGGCCGAACAGCAGGACGGCGGCCACGACCGGCACGTTGATGTAGAAGATCCACTCCCAGCCGAGGCCGTCGGTGATGGGGCCGCCGATCAGCAGCGCGGCGGTGGCACCGAACGCACCGATGCCCGTCCAGATACCGAGCGCCTTGTTGCGCTCGGGACCCTCCGCGAAGGTGTGCATCAGGACGGCCATGGCGGTCGGGGTCATCACCGCGGCGGCCACGCCCTGGACGACGCGGGCGGTGATCAGGACCTCGTCGGTCCAGGCGAGACCGCAGAAGACCGAGGCGACGCCGAACAGCGCCGTGCCGAGGAGGAACATCCGGCGTCCGCCGAGCAGATCGGCGGTACGGCCGCCGAACATCAGCAGTCCGCCGAAGCTCAGCAGATAGGCGCTCATGACCCACTGGACGCCGCCGGGCGCGAAGCCGAGCTCCGTCTCGATGGCGGGCAGGGCCAGCATCACGATCTGGGAGTCGACGATGACCATGAAGAAGGACGCCACGAGCAGGGTGAGCGCCAGCCATCTTCGGGGGTCGGGGGTCTGTGCCTGAGGTGGCTGAGGTGTGCGCCGGTCGGCGCTGTGACGGGACATCGAAGTTCTCGCTTCCTTCGCTTCTGTTTTATGAGCGGATACGCGGATATTCCGCCGGGCAGGAGGCAGCGGGCAGCACGGAGCAGCCGCCCGCGGTTCTCGCGGCGGTCCTTGCATGGGGGAGGTGGGCCGGGCTGTCGGCCCTGTGACGCCGATCAGTGTGCTGGCGGGGCAAGTCCGCGATCAACGGCGAAGTGCTCACCCCTCGGTAAGGTGCGCTTAACGATCACGGGGGTGGCGGATGAACTGGCAAGAGCTGCACACGTTCCTGGTGTTGGCCGAGGAACTGCACTTCGGCCGGACAGCGGAACGGCTGCTCATCTCGCGGGCCCGGGTGAGCCAGATGACCAGGACGCTGGAACGCCGCGTCGGCGCCCCGCTGTTCGAGCGCTCCAGCCGCCGCGTGACGCTGACCCCGCTCGGCCACCAGCTGCGCACCGAGGTCGCCCCGCACCACCAGGGCGTGCTCGACGCCCTCGCGCGCGTCACCGAGGCCGCCCGCGGCACGGCGGGCGTGCTGCGCGTGGGCTTCTCCAGCCCGCTGGCCGGCGAGACGGTCATGCGGGTCTCGGAGGTACTCCGCGAGCGCTATCCCCTGTGCGAGGTGAGGATCCGCGAGGTCCATCTGTCGGACCACTTCGGTCCCCTGCGCAGGGGCGAACTCGACGTACAGCTGACCGAGTTGCCGGTGGACGAGCCTGATCTGACGGTCGGCCCGGTGCTGCTGCGCGACGCCCGGGTGCTCGCGGTGTCGGGCGGGCATCGCCTTGCGGGCCGTACGACGGTGTCGCTCGAGGACATCGCCGATGAGGAGGTCGTGATCATGGAGGAGATGCCCGCCCTCTTCCGGGACGCGCTGGTACCGGCCCGCACACCAAGCGGCCGGCCCATCCGGCGCTCGGCGGTGACCCGGTACTGGCAGGAGCTGCTCGCCCTGGTCGCCGCGGGCGAGGGTGTCACCATCGCCGTCGCACAGGGAGCGGTCTACTACCCGCGCCCCAACCTCGTCTACGTCCCGTTCGACGACCTCGGGCCCCTGGAGTACGGGCTCCTGTGGCGCGGTACGGAAGCTTCCGCGAAGGTCTGCGCCTTCGTCGAGGTGGCCAGGGAGATATGCCCGGCGGGGCGGGGCTGAGCTTCCCCTCGCCGGCCGGCCGGCGAGCTTCCTTACATCGGGCATACGGGGTTCTGCCGGGCTTCTCAGCGCCCCCTCAGGAACCTCTCATGATCCGCGGCAAAGCTCTGAGACATGACCGAGAGCTACCG
>NZ_JAEIMH010000165.1:0-7149 GCF_016464295.1 Streptomyces sp. N35
CAAGGGGCTATAGCTCAGTTGGTAGAGCGCCTGCATGGCATGCAGGAGGTCAGGAGTTCAATTCTCCTTAGCTCCACTTCAGCGAAGGCGACCTGTGTCCGCAGAAAGTGCGGACCGGGTCGCTTTCGTCGTTTCTGCGCGGCTTCGCCGCGCGTTGTGGGGGCTTCGCCACCCACACCCCGGTCAGGGGGCGGGCGTGGTCGTCACCTTGCCCCGGCGCAGGGTGAGCGTGCGGTCGGCCCGGGCCGCCAGTTGCTGGGAGTGGGTGACCACCACGACGCACTTGTTCTGCTCATGGGCGAGTTCCCGGAAGATCCCGATGATTCCCTGGGCCGTGTCCTCGTCCAGATTCCCGGTCGGTTCGTCGGCGAAGAGGATGTCGACGTCGCAGGCCAGCGCCCGGGCTATGGCGACGCGTTGCTGCTGGCCGCCGGAGAGCCGCAGGACGTTGCGGGTGGCGTGGTGCCGGTCGAGGCCGACTCGTTCGAGGATCTCCAGGGCGCGGGCCTTCTTGTCGCGGGTCCGGACCTTGGTGATCTCCATGGCGGCGGTGACGTTCTGCACCGCCGTCATGTAGGTGAGCAGGTTGTACTGCTGGAAGATCGTGGCGGCGTGCCGGTTGCGGTAGCGGCCCAGACCGATGGTCCGCAGGTCCGTCCCGTCGAAGGCGATCGAACCCGCGGTGGGTGCGTCCAGGCCCGAGGCCAGCGAGAGGAGTGTGGTCTTCCCGCTGCCCGAGGGCCCGAGGACGGCGTAGAAGACACCGCGCTCGAAGCTGTAGTCGATCTGCTTGAGCACGGTGGTCCGGCGGCGCTGTCCCGAGTACGTATGGCCGAGGCCGGTGAGCTCGAGGACGGGCGGCGCGGTCGACGTGGCGTCGTTCATGGTCACTTCCCCTTCGAGAGGATGGAGCGGGGGGACAGCCGCAGTACGGACGCGGCCGGCAGGGCGGTGGCGAGGAGGCCGATCCCGAGGCCGAGGCCCGCCACGGTGGCCAGGGAGCCGTTGTCGAGCCGGACGGTGATCCGGTCGATCGGGTCGGCGCCTTCGACGGGTCCGGCGTCCTGGTCGATGCCCTCCTGGAGGCCCGTCGAGCCGGGCGGCGGGGGCTTCCAGGCGTCCAGCTTCCGCTGCGCGGCGCTCGCCTCGTCCCGTACGAGAGCGTTGCCCGCCCGCTCGGTCAGGGTTTGCGTGAACAGCGAGCTGAGGCCGATGGCCAGCACGGCGACCACCACGATCTCCGCCACCTGCTGGGCGATCAGCTTCCCCTTGCGCTCGCCGAGCGAGAGCAGCACACCGAACTCGGCGCGGCGCTGCTTGACCGCGAGCGCGGCGAGCAGAGCGAGTACCGCGGCACCGGCGACGCCGATCAGCCACATGCCGGCGGTGGCGGTGCCGGAGACGGACGACAGCGGTCCTGTCATCTGCCGCAGGGCCTTGTCGTTGATGCCGAGTTCGAAGCCCTTGAACGAGGACCCGGCGGTCTTCTCGGCCTGCGCCTTGAACTCCTCGTACGCCGCCGGGTCCTTGAGCTGGAAGGTCGCCGCGCCCACGGTCGCCGCATCCTCCCCGTTGAGCTTGCTGAGCGCTCCGGCGGTGACGAACAGGCGGTTGCCCGGGTCGAGTTGCCATTCGGGGTCGGGTGCGTCGGACGGGTCCCGATAGATCCCCTGGACGGTGAACTCGGCGGTGCGCTTGCCCTCGGGGTCGTTCTCGCCGAGCTTGATCCTGTCGCCGGTCCTGAGGTTGTTCTCGCGGGCCAGACGTTCCTCGACGAGCAGGACGTTCTTGTCCCGGTCCGCGCCGGTGATCGGCTTGCCGGAGAGCAGCTTCCATTTGCCGCTCGCGAAGTCAGGCTCCAGCGAGGAGTCCAGTACGCCGAAGGCCAGGGTCGAGGCCGGCACTTCGGGGTAGAGGGGCTTGCCGGGCAGCTTCCTGCCGCCTTGCAGGGAGGCGCCGTTGAAGGACCGGTAGGTGTACTTGTCCACCAGCGGCGACGTGCCGATCCTGTCGATCACGCCGGTCCGTATCTGCGGCGCCTGGAGCTGTCCCGAGGACGCGAGCGCATCCATGTCCACGCCGAGGGTGACCTCCGCGCCGATCTTGCGTTGGGCGGCGTCGGAGGCACGGGCGGTGGCGTCCTTGATGAGGACTCCCGCGAGCACCATCACGGAGATGACCACGAAGGTGCTGAAGGTGATCAGGGTTCTGGTCTTACGGGACCACAGGCTCAGGCCCGCGCGTTTGAGGAAGTTCATGTCGGTGTCCGACCGGCTCTCTTGGTGAGGGGGAGGGGGGTTATTCGCTGTCGGTGAGGATCGAGCGGGGGTGCAGGCGCAGGATGCCGATGCCGGGCACGGCGGTCGCGACCAGCGCGATCGCGAGGCCGATGCCCGCGACCCTGCCGAGGTCCGCGAGGCCCATCCGCAGTTCGGCGGGTGGCAGCAGGGCGTTTGCCGTGTGGCCCGGAAGGAACTGCGAGGCCGTCCCGGCGAGGGTGGCACCGGCCAGTGCGGCGAGTGCGAGCGCGGGCAGGGCGACGGCGGTGACCTCCACCGTGTGCTGGCCGACGAGCTTCCACTTCTTCTCGCCGAGCGAGAGCAGCATCCCCAGCTCGTCGCGCCGCTCGCGGATCGTGAGCGCGACGATCAGGGCGAGGATCACGGTGCCCGCTCCGGCGATCAGCCGGACCAGCGCCCCGGCGAAGGCGCCGACCCGCCGCAGCGGCTGCACCTGCTCCCGGTACGCCTTGTCGTTGACGTCGAAGCGGAAGCCGGCGTCGCCGAGCAGCCGCTGGGCTGCCGCGTGCAGCCGCCCGGTCTCGTCCGGAGAGCCCAGTTTGAACACCGCCTCGTCGAGCCGGCCGCCGAGTCCAAGATCGCCCAGAGCGCCGAGCGGGGCGTAGATCTGGTTGGCCAGGAGCCCGGCCGGCTCCACCCAGGTGCCGGGGGTGCGCGCACGGTCGTCGCGGTGGATGCCGACGATCTCGTACGTCCGGCGCAGTGACCCGTCCGGCGAGGTCAGCGTGATCCTGTCGCCGGTGGAGAGCCCGTTGAGCCCGGCCAGCCGCTCGCCGATCAGGACGACATCGCGGTCGGCGTCCTTCGGGGTGAGGGGACGGCCCTCGATCAGGGAACTCCGGCCGGTGGCGAAGTCGAGGAGCATCTCGGAGTCGCGCAGCCCGACCAGACCCGGCCCGTCCCGCTGCGGCCGGCTGTCCGGCGGGCGTGGCGCGTCGGATACGACGAGCCTGCCGTCCGGCATGAGGGGCGCGCCCCGTAGCAGCGGGTTGTAGCGCTGGACGCTCGGATCACGTGCCAGTCGCGCCGCGCGCTCGGCGGTCAGGCGGTCGGCGCGCACCGTGGCGTCCACGCCGATCCGGCGCTGCGCCCGGTCCTCCTGGCGGGCCATGGCGCCCTGCAGCAGGAAGCCGCCGAGCAGCAGCACGCACACCACCAGGAAGACGCCCAGGAGCAGGGCCGCTTTCCCTTTGCGGGCGACCAGGCTCAGGCCGGCCCGTTTGACGAAGTTCATGGCGCCGAGCACACCAGGCAGGGCTTTGCAGGGGGATAAGGCTTGTTACGGCGGGATAAGCAGCGGCCGCCGGGGCCAGGTGGGAGAGGGGCCGTGGCCGGTCTCCGGGGAGCGGGCGCCACAGGGGCCGATGCCCGGTCGGCCCAGTTGCTTATATCTCTGCAACGTTCCGCTTGCTTGCATGAGGCGTATGAGAGTGCGCGGATGAGGGTTCTGGTAGCCGAAGACCATCAGGTCCTCGCGCGGACGATCGCGACCGGGCTTCGGCGGCAGTCGATCGCGGTGGACCTGGCCGCCTCCGGCGACGAGGCCGAGCGGATGTGCCTGCTCACCGAGTACGACGTCCTCGTGCTCGACCGCGATCTGCCGGTGATGACGGGCGACGAGGTGTGCCGCAGACTGCGCGAGCTCGTCGACCCGCCGCGGATCCTCATGCTCACCTCCGCCGGCGCCCTGGAGGACAAGGTGTACGGGCTCGAACGGCTCGGCGCCGACGACTACTTGGCCAAGCCCTTCGACTTCGCCGAACTCGTCGCCCGTATCCGCGCACTCAGCCGCCGCGTCCCCAAGGCGCCGCCGGACGTACTGCGGCACGCGGGCATCACGCTGGACCGGGCTCGGCGCGAGGTGACCGTGCGCGGGCGGGCTTTGGCGCTCACGCCGAAGGAGTTCGCCGTGCTGCGGCTGCTCATGGAGGCGGGCGGCGATGCCGTGCCGCACCACGAGCTCGTACGGACGGTCTGGGACGAGAACCTCGATCCGCGGACCACCGCGGTCCGCGCCACCATCAGCCGGCTGCGCGGCAAACTCGGCGATCCCGGCCTGATCCTCGCCGACGCCGGACAGGGGTACCGGCTGTGCGGCTGACCTTGCGCAGGCTCCCGTTCCGCGCACGCCTCGCGGTCGCCTTCAGCGGCCTTTTCCTGCTCGCCGGCGTGGGGCTGCTGGCCTTCGTGGTGCTGCTCGCCCGCTATGGCACAGCACAGAAAGTGCAGGGCATGGAGTTCCTGCCGGTGACCGACGGCCCGGACGCCGGCCAGGCACAGCCGGTGCAGCCGGTCCGGCCGGGCGAGGATGCGAGTGTGCCGCCGCCCTGGAATCCGGCCGCCTTCGACGGCCTCGCCATCCGCAAGACCGAGCAGACCGTGCAGGCGGTGCAGGACGCCGCGCTGCAGCAGATGCTGCTCTGGTCCGGTATCGGTCTGCTCGTCATGGCACTGCTCGCGGGGCTGCTCGGCTGGTGGCTGGCCGGGCGGGCGCTGCGGCCGATCACCGCGATGACCGAGTCGGCCCGCCGGATCAGCGACCACAACCTCCACGAGCGGCTCGCCCTGACCGGTCCGGACGACGAACTGCACCGACTCGCCGACACCTTCGACACGATGCTGGACCGGCTGGAGAGCGCCTTCGACAGCCAGCGCCGTTTCGTCGCCAACGCCTCGCACGAGCTGCGCACGCCGCTCGCCGTACAGCGCACCAGTCTTGAGGTCGGTCTCGCCGATCCGCTGCCGGACGGCCTGGACGAGGTACGCGAGGATCTGCTCGCCGCCAACCGGGACGCGGAGAAACTGATCGCGGCGCTGTTGCTGCTCGCCCGCAGCGACCGCGGCCTCGGTGCCACCGAGCCCGTGGACCTGGGCGTGGCGGCGCGCCAGGCGGCCGCCGAACTCTCCGCGCCCGCACGGGAGATGTCCGTCGATGTGGTGGTGACGGGCAGGGCCCGGGACGTGCTCGGCGACCCGGTCCTGCTCCGTCATCTCCTCACCAACCTGGTGGGCAACGCCATCCGCTACAACCATCCCGGCGGCCGCGTCGACGTGACGCTCGAAGGCCGCACTCTGACGGTGGTCAACACGGGCCCCGAAGTGCCCGCCGACCGGGTCGACGAGCTCTTCGAGCCGTTCCGCCGCCTCGCCCAGGACCGGCTGGCACACCAGAGCGGACACGGCCTCGGGCTGTCCATCGTCCGCTCCATCGCCGAGGCGCACGGGGCGCGGATCGAGGCGACGGCCAGGGCCGGGGGCGGCCTCCGCGTCGCCGTCACCTTCGGGCTCGCGTAGGGCCGGGTCCGTCCCGGCCGGGCCCTCAACTCCAGCCGCTCCCCAGCGCCTTGCGTCCCGGTGCGCTCGGCAGGGCCGCACGGCGGGACGGGGCCGGGAGCTGGTCCCCGGTGCGTTCCAGGCGCAGGGCGAGGGCCGGGCAGCGGCGTACCGCGCGCTGGGCGCGGCCGCGCAGGGCCAGCGGGACGCCCGCGTCGGAGACCGTGGGGAAGCCGTCGGGGCCGAGCGTGATCAGTTCCGGTACGACATCGGCGCACAGGCCGTGGCCCTGGCACAGGGTCCAGTCGACGACCAGACGTTCACCGCTCGGTGCGCCCGGATCGGTCAGCCCCGGCATGGGCAGCGGCAGCACCCCGCGGGTCTCGCGGCCGCAGCCGCCGCTCAGGACGTGCATCGCGAGGTCGTCCTTGAACGCCGTGAGCGTCGAGGCGATGAAACGGGCCGAACCGTCCGGGTGCTTGCAGGCGCCACGCCCCTTCACGGCGCGGGTGATCTCGCGCAACGCCTCCAGGGCCGTGGGGCCGCCGCCGTTCAGGACGTCCGCGAGACCGCTGGCCGCCGCCGGCAGACCGAGACGGCAGGGGCCGCACTGGCCCGCGCTCTCGTCGGCCAGCCACTGGGCGACGCGCAGTCCCTCGCCGAGCGCGCAGGTCTCCTGGCCGATCGGCAGGATCGCGCCCGCGCCGAGCGCTCCGCCGAGCGCATCGAGGGACGCCCGCGAGACCACCGCGTCGTGCGCGGCGATCGCGTTCAGCCAGCTGCCGTGATAGCCGCCGGTCAGCACGCCCTGGGGGAGCGGGGGAGCGCCGGCGAGCTGCAGGACGTAACGGAGCGGGACACCCGTCGGTACCTCGATCACCATGGGCCGCGCGACCGCTCCGGAAACGGTGAGGAGCACGGTGCCGGGCTCGTCGTACAGGCCCGTGCCGCGGTAGCGCGACGGGCCGATACGGGCGGCGATCGCGAGCTGCGCGAAGGTCTCGGCGTTGGACAGCAGGGTCGGCGCACCGCCGACACCCGACTCGGCGGCGCGCACCCGGCGGCCCGGCGGCAGCGCGGGTCCGCCGTCGATGGAGCGGATCAGGGCCGAGGCCTCGCCGGTCACCATGCGCTCGGGGTTGCGCTGGACGCGGGCGCGCAGAGCGGCGCTGCGGCGGTTGGACAGGCCGCGCTCGGCGAGCGCGGCGGGCATCGACGACTCGGTCGAGTCACGGGTCACGCCGACGACAAGGGTGCCGGCGCCGGGCGCCTCGGCCGCGGGCAGGGCGCCGGCGGGGGTCCGGCGCCTCGGCCGCGAGCAGGGCGCCGTCGAGGATCAGATGCGGAGCGCGGTTGACGAGAACGGTGTCCTTGCGGCAGGCCGGTTCGTCCTCGCTGGCGTTGACGACCACGACCGGACGTACACCCCGCTTGATCGCCGCGTCGGCGACGGCCCGCAGCTTTCTGGCGAAGGGGAAGCCCGCGCCGCCGCGGCCGCGCAGGGAGACGGCGTCGGCGGGGGGGGGGGGGGGCCCCCCGCCCCCGGGGGCCCCGGGGCCCCGCCCCCCGTGGGGGG
>NZ_JAEIMH010000166.1:0-6352 GCF_016464295.1 Streptomyces sp. N35
CGTCGAGCACACCTTCGCCCGGATGAAGACCTACAAGATCCTCCGCGACTGCCGGCAACACGGTGACGGCCACCACCACGCGGTCCGAGCCGTCGCCCACATGCACAACCTCGCCCTGGCGACATGACCACCACACCCCACGAACCGGCCCTGACCTGCCCTAATACAGCCTTCTGCAACAGCCTTTAGGCCGTGTATCGAGAATGGCTCTTGAGCTATGGGTGATCATGGTTCATGGCGCGGGGAGATCTCACAGACAAGCAGTGGGCGGTGCCGACCGTGTTGTTGCCGAAGGGCACGAAGCCGGGACTGCCCGCCCGTCTGGTCCCGGCGGCAGTTGATCGACGGCATACGGTTCCGGGTCCGGACCGGTGTGCCGTGGCGGGACGTGCCCGTCGAGTACGGCCGCCTGCAGTCCCTGGCCGACGCGAAGTGCGCGATCGTGTGGGACCTGTGCGTCGACTCCACGATGTGCCGCGCCCCCCAGCATGGGGCCGGGGCCTGCAAGCAGGGCGACTTGCAGAAGGAGCCACCGGGCGGCGTGTTCACCGAGTCCGATGATCACGGGCTGGGATGTTCGCGCGGCGGGTTCACCACCAAGCTGCGGGGATTCGCCGCAGTTCGAACCGGTGCTGGAGAAAGTCCGTGTGCCCCGCATCGGGCCGGGCCGGCCCGCGTTCGCCCGATCGCGTGCGGGCCGACAAGGCCTACGCCTCCCGCAAGAATCGCGCCTACCTGCGCCGCCGCGGAATCCGCTGCATTACCCCGGACAAGACCGACCAGGCGCGCAACCGCCGGAAGCTCGGCTCCCGCGGCGGTCGGCCGCCGTAGTTCGACCCGCGACTACCGCGAGCGCCACGCGGTCGAGTGCGGGATCAACCGCCTCAAGAGACACCGGGCGGTCGCCACGCGATACGACAAGCTCGCGGTCCGCTACGAGGCAACCGTCCTGATCGCAACCATCAACGAATGGCTGTGACCAGGGCCTTCAAGACTCATAAGGGCCACCCGGGAAGTACCTACTCCTGTGCGCTCGGGGACGATCACCGCGCCCGAGCGCGGCATCGGAGCGGTCGGCAGGTGCCATCCGTTCGGCCAGCGCCCGCAGCGTTTCCAGGCCGGCCAGCACCTCCGCGCGATTGTCCGACACCTTCATCCATGCCGGCAGCCGAGCGAACATCGACATCGTCGGCCGCACGCCACCACGCTCTCGCAATCGCGCCCCAACATAGGCGGACAGCTCGTCGACGTGCTCCTCGTTATAGGCCCACAAGATGCGACCGGCGCAACGGGTCTGCAACCACAGAGGCCGCTGAAAGAACGGATCCTCACTACCACCCAGCACCGCGCCGACCAGACCAGCCCCCTGCGCCTCAGGTTGCCAGTCGGCGACGGCACCGCACCCTCCACAAGCCAGACGACGCGGCTGGAACAGGAGCTCGCTGAAGTATCTGGGATCAGAAAGGCCAGGCCGGAGGATTACGAGAGCACAGCCCTCGCATCGTGGACAGACCACGAGCATCCGGCCTGCGAACCGAGCCAACCAGCGCCCTGAGTCATAGTGACGCGTGAGATCAGTGCGCGGCTCGGAATCCATGACGGACACCATCGCAGGTGCGCGAACGAGCAGCTACAGGATTCTCGAAGGTGCCCCCCAGGTCCGCTACCAGCCACTTTCGATACACGGCCTTACAGGGTCGGCCGCTCAGTCGGCCCGTCCCGTCGCCGCCACCGTCACCCCGAGTCCGATCATCGCGAAGCCGCCCGCACCGCCGATCATCGACAGGCGGCGGTCGGAGCGGGCGAACCAGCCGCGGGCGGCGGAGGCGGTCAGGCCCCAGGCCGTGTCGGTGACGAGGCCGATGCAGATCGGCACAAGGCCGAGGATCAGCATCTGACCCGGAAGACCGCCCGCGGAGTGGTCCACGAACTGCGGCAGTACGGCGGCGAAGAAGACGATCCCCTTCGGGTTGGTCACCCCCACGATCACGCCGTCGAGCACGGTCCGCAGATCCCCGTGCCGCGCCGCGCCCTCACCCGAGGCCTGCATCGCCGAGGCCTTCATCTCCTTGCGGTGCCGGTACGCCTGCACGCCCAGGTACATCAGATACGCGGCGCCGGCGAGCTTCACCGTCACGAACACCGTGGCCGAGCGCTCCACGAGCGTGCCGACACCCAACGCGACCGCGACGACAAGGAGATACGAGCCGACCACATTGCCGGCCACGGTCGCGAGCGCGGTGCGCCGGCCGTGCGCCAGCGCCCGTCCGATCACGAACAGCACGCTCGGCCCCGGGATCACGATCACAAGCAGCGACATCGCGGCGAACGCGAGCAGACGGTCCATGGACACCATGTCCTCACCCCCGCCGCGATGCTAGGTGACGTGCGTACGCGAATGTCAGGGCCCGACGGGAGGGTCTTACGGAGCGGACGCGCCGGCCCCGGCACAGAGCCGGCACTCACGGCAGCAACCCCGCCCGCCGCGCCGCCACCACCGCCTCCCACCGCGAATGCGCCCCCAGCTTGCGCATCGCCGAGCGCAGATAGCCCTTGACGGTCTCCGCCCCGAGCCCCAGACGCTCGGCCGCCGCCGCGTTGGTCGCACCGAGCGCGACACAGGCGAGCACATCCACCTCGCGCGGTGCCAGGCGCACTTCGGGCGACGGACGCACGGCGGGTTCGGACGCGGCCGCCAGCGTGCCGTAGGCCTCGGTGAGTTCGGCGCGCAGCTGCGGATCCTCGATCCTGGGCGCGAGCGCACGCAGCGCGCTGTGCGCCTCACGCACCCGTTCCCAGGCATCCGCTCCGACGCAGGGTTCGCGCGCGGCCACCAACAGGTCATGGGCCTCGTCCCGTACGACCAGGGCCTGTTCCACATCCCGGGCCGCCGCGACCGCCGCCGTCAGGATCCGCTCGCCGAGCGGCTGCGCCGAGCGCAGCGCCCCGTACAGGACTCCGCGCACCTTGCGGCGGACGATCACCGGCACCGCGAGCACCGAGCGCAGCCCTTCGGCGGCGACCAGCGCGTCGTACTCATGGCTGATGTGCCGCGCCTCTTGATAGTCGACCACCGCGCACGGGCGCGACAGCGCGACGGCCTTGCCGCCGAGCCCCGAACCCGTGCTGACCGCCACGCCCTTGAGGGTGCCCGAGACCGTGCCGCTCACCTCGTCGATACGCAGCCGCCCGCGCTGCCGCGAGGGCGCGGGCGGCGATCCGAGCCGGTCGTAGACCAGTCCGCCGAGCGCCACCGGAAGCCCGGTGTCCCGGCGCAGCCGCACCAGGGCCGAGCGCAGCTCGTACGCCTCGGCTCCCCGTCCCTCGTACCCCGTCACTGCTGCCCGCCTTCCGTGCTCGCCCCGTGGAGGCCCGGTTCCGTCCCTGCTGAGGGGGTGGTTTTACCGAGGCCTCTGAGCACAGGATGCTACGTAGGGATGGGCCGAATGCACCGGATACCGGATCACAGGAGACACATCATGCGGACACCGATGACCGTCGCGGACTTTCTCCACCGGGCGGAGGCGGGCTTCGCGAACAGTCCCGGTGTGATCGACGAGCCGGACCAGCCGGCGCCCGTCGTACCGGAGTCGACCTACGGTCGCCTGGGGGAGCGGGTGCGCGCCTGGCAGGCGGGCTTCGACGCGCTCGGGATACGGGAGGGCGAGCGGATCGCCGTCGTCAGCCACAACTCCGCACGCATGCTGGAGCTGCTGTTCGCGGTGCCGATGAGCGGGCGGATCTGCGTGCCCGTCAACTTCCGCCTGAAGCCGGAGGAGACCGAGTACATCGTGCGGCAGAGCGGCGCGTCGGCGGTCCTCGTCGACCCGGAGCTCGACGACGCGCTGTCCTCGGTGAAGGCACGGCACCGTTTCGTCCTCGGCGAGCAGACCGAGAGCGAGCTGATGCGCTTCGGCGTCGAGCCGCGGCCCTGGGCACGGCCGGACGAGGACGCGACCGCCACCATCAACTACACCTCGGGAACCACCGCACGCCCCAAGGGAGTTCAGCTCACCCACCGCAACATCTGGGTCAACGGGCTCACCTTCGGCCTGCACACCCGCGCCTGGGAGCGGGACGTCTATCTGCACACCTTGCCGATGTTCCACTGCAACGGCTGGGGCATGCCGTTCGTGATGGCCGGGCTCGGCGCCAAGCAGGTCGTGCTGCGCAAGGTCGACGGCACCGAGATCCTGCGCCGGGTCGAACAGCACGGGGTGACGCTGATGTGCGGAGCGCCCGCCGTGTGGAACGCGGTGCTCGGCGCGGCGGCCGACTGGCAGGGCGAGATCCCGGGCCGCGACAAGGTGCGTCTCGTCTGCGCGGGCGCGCCGCCGCCGAGCCGCACCATCCAGCGCGTCGAGGAGGAACTGGGCTGGGAGTTCACCCAGATCTACGGACTCACCGAGACCTCCCCGTTGCTCACCTTCAACCGCACCCGGCCCGAGGACGACGCCCTGCCCGCCGAGGAACGCGCCCGCAAGCTGTCCCGCGCGGGCCTTCCCGCTCTGGGCGTACGGCTCCAAGTCGCGGACTCCGGCGAGGTCCTCGCCCGGTCGAACGTGGTCCTCGACGGCTACTGGGACAAGCCCGAGGAGACCGAGGCGGCTCTGGAGGGCGGCTGGTTCCACACAGGCGACGGCGGAGTGATCGACGAGAGCGACGGCCATCTCACCATCTCCGACCGCAAGAAGGACGTGATCATCACGGGCGGCGAGAACGTCTCGTCGATCGAGGTCGAGGACACCCTCTTCGGCCACCCCGCCGTCGCCGAGGTGGCGGTGATCGGCGTACCGCACCCGAAGTGGGGCGAGACCATCAAGGCACTCGTCGTCCTGGAGGAAGGAGCGACAGCCACGGAGGCCGAGCTGATCGCCCACTGCAAGGAGCGCATCGCGGGCTACAAGGCGCCCACCTCGGTGGAGCTGCGGGAGTCGATCCCGCGTACGGCCACGGGCAAGATCCAGAAGTTCAAACTGCGCGAGCCGTACTGGGAAGGCCGGTCACGCCAGATCAACTGATCGCCCGAGCCGGGCTTCGAACCCGACTTACCGAGCACACCTGAACGGATGGGCGCTCTCCTCGCACTGGCCTCCGCCGTCCTCTACGGTCTCGTCGACTACGCCGGCGGGGTCCTGTCGCGTCGTGTCCCCTTCGCGACGGTCACGTTCCTCGGCCAGGTCGGCGGTCTGGTGTTCGCTGTCGCGGCCGCCCTCGTGGTGCCCGCACCGTCCGTGTCCCAGGGCGACCTGGTGTGGGGCGCGCTGTCCGGTGTGGGCAGCGCGTTCGCCATGTGGTTCCTCAACCGCGGGCTGAGCCGGGGTGACATGAGCGTGGTGGTCCCGGTGAGCGCCGTGACCTCGGTGGTCCTGTCCGTACTCGCCGGCGTCGTGGTCCTGCACGACCGCCCGACCCCGCTGGCCTGGGCGGGCATCGCGGTCACGGCGCCCGCCCTGTGGCTGGTCTCCGGCGGCTCCCGGCAGGCGGCCCCCGGCCGGGGCGTCGCGGACGGACTGCTCGCGAGTGCGGGCGTCGCGTTGCAGTACCTGGCCCTTGCGCAGGCGGACGCGTCGAGCGGTCTGTGGGCCGTGGCCGCGGGCCGCCTCGTCGCCGTCGTGGTGCTCCTTCCCACGGCGGTACGCCGGCTCCGCGTGCCGGCGGTGCAGGGCGTCCAGGCCTTCGCGATCGGCGCGGGCGCCGCGCTCGGCCTGAGCCTGTACCTGCTGGCCACACAGCAGCAGATGCTCGCGGTGGCCGTGGTGCTCGCCTCGCTGTACCCGGCGATCCCGGTGATCCTGGGACTCGCGGTCCTGCACGAGCGGGTCAACCGCCGTCAGATGGTGGGCCTTTGGGGAGCGCTGGTGGCCACGGTGCTGCTCGCGCTGGGGTGAGCAGCGAGGACGGCGCCTTGGCTCGTACGGCGGCGGGGCCTCAGCTCGTACGGCGGTGAGGCCTCAGCTCGTACGGCGGTGAGGCCTCCACTCGTACGGCGCGGTGAGGCCTCCGCTCGTACGGCGGTGAGGCCTCCGTCCGTACGGCGGTGAGGCCTCCGTCCGTACGGCGGCGGCGCCTTCGCCGTACGGCAGTGGGGCGGCCTCACACCTCCAGGAGCTGCCCCGCGGCGGCAGCCGCCCCCACAAGGCCGGCCCCGGTCCCCCCAGCCCCCGCCGCGGTCTCCAGATGGCCGACGAAGGACAGGGCGGCGTACGTCTTCAAGTGCCGTCGCAGCGGGCCGAACAACAGGTCGCCCGCCGCGGCCACCCCGCCGCCGATCACGCAGAGGTCGATCTCGACGAGCGTGGCCGTGCCCGCGATTCCCGCCGCGAGCGCCTTGCCCGCGCGGTCGAAGGCC